>CAZMPL010000034.1:0-9400 GCA_964567805.1 uncultured Pirellulales bacterium
GGCTATCTGCTCGGAACAAGTATCGCAAGACCTCTTATCGCGAAATACCAGGTCGATATAGCTCATCAGGAAGGTGCGACCGCAGTAGCTCACGGCGCGACAGGCAAAGGTAATGACCAGGTACGTTTCGAGCTTACTTTTATGGCTCTCGACCCATCATTGAAAATAGTCGCGCCATGGAAAGACAAGAATTTCACCCTGACTTCCCGTGAAGCAGCTATTGATTACGCAAAAGAACATAAGATTCCGATTGAGCAGAGCGTGAAAAAGATTTATTCCCGCGACCGCAATCTCTGGCATATCAGTCACGAAGGAGCAGACCTTGAGGATCCGGCGAACGAGCCAAAAGATGATTTGTTCGTAATTTCCAACCCGGCTTCAAAAGCGCCAAACAAACCCGATTACGTTACAATCGGTTTCGAGCAGGGCGTTCCTGTCAAATTGAACGGCAAGAAAATCGGCAGCGTGAAACTGGTCGAAGAATTGAACAAAATCGGCGGCAAGCACGGCGTAGGACAGGTTGACCTTGTAGAAAACCGTTTGGTCGGTATCAAATCACGCGGCGTATATGAAACACCCGGCGGAGCGATTTTAATGGTCGCGCACGAAGCTTTGGAGAGTCTGACACTCGATAAAGATACGGCACATTACAAGAAACAGGTATCTTTCAAATATGCAGAACTGGTTTACAACGGCTTATGGTTCACACAATTACGTGAAGCTCTTGACGCTTTCATTAATACAACACAGAGAAACGTAACGGGCGAGGTAAAAGTGAAATTATTCAAAGGCCGCTGCAGCCTGGCCGGCATGAAAAGTCCATACAGTCTGTACAGAACCGATTTGGCAAGTTTTGTAATGGGCGCAGAATACGACCCGACAGACGCAACAGGCTTCATTCGCTTATTCGGCCTGCAGACTAAAGTCGCTGGACTTGTAAACAAGCAAAAGAAATAATCGCAGAAAAATAACTTCAGGTGTTATGATGAAGTTTAAGATAATATTTGTGTTGATTGTAACTATTTTTGTTCTTCCGTTATTATCGGAAGCAAACGAAACGAACGAAAATGCCAAAATTGTAATAACACAATCCGATGAAGACACGATAAGAAGACTTCTTACTGAATACAGCGAAGAATGGAGAAAATATACTGAAGCACATAGGGAAAGTTCAAGTATTCCAATGTATCTTGACTGTGAGTCATATAGAAATTTACTGAAATATGGCTTAAAGGTTGTGCCATATCTTGTTGAAAATTTAGCTATAGCAGAATCCAGACATTCTGATTATGGCTGGATAGGTTCTTCTATTATTTCAGATGAAAATGTGAGGACTCCTGAACAAGTCTATAATTATAATCGAAATCCTACAATGGAAATTCATAAGCAGGGAGAATTATATCCTCCTCCAAATTCTGCGAGACAGTCTCATGGATCACCCCTTCTTATTATGCAATTGCTTCCTAATGAGATGATACCAAAACCTCAAATTAGAGAAGGTTATGTGGATGATGGAAAGTTTGCATGGAGTCATTGGTGGCAGTTGTATAAGGACAGGTTTGATTTTCAAACAAATAAAATGTTGGAAATTAAACCGACAGAAGTTATTCATTCGACAGTGCCTCATATTGGTACGATAGTTAAAGATGGTTTGCTTTATATCGAGGCAGTATCGGCTACTTATAAACAGATAATCGAACGAGCAGCGGCTGAAATGGATATTAAAGTATTTATTGGAGAGCAACGAGATATTGATGTTATTACTACGGTACGAATGAAGGGCGTTACATTTGAAGAATTTCTTTATATGATAGGAAGAACAGTTTATGTGGGTGGATTCGATTATCGCAAAACAGAAACAGGCTATTGGGTGGGAGGAGAAAAACCGGCAAAGCCGAGGAGAATATTGAATGGTTGGGGTATTATGATGGATAAGACTGTATTTTCCGTCGGGGATGAAATACCGGTAACTGTAATTACGAGAGAAAAAGGGCTTACAAGTATAATTGACCCGAATGATTCGGAATTTCTTAATTTTGGAAGTTTTCGTGTTACGACAAATGATGGAAAAATAGTACAGGATTATTCTCCTATCGTTAAGTCTGAGCTTTATTCTACAATGCCGCCGATTAAAATTGAAAAAGATTGCTTCCCTATTCAGGTATATTTGAACAAATACTGTAATTTGCCTGCTGGAGAATATAATATTAGGTTTCGCTATATAGATAATGAAACACCGTCTATTGCTATTGAGATATATGACAGGTCAGTTAAATAAATCCGTTTAGATTCAGAAAAATAATAAAAAGTACTTAAATGGTTGCCTTAAGCGAAATAAGAGAATTTGGTAAGATGATTGGCGAGCAGTTTCATGCTGAAAAGGTGATTCTGTTTGGTTCTTATGCTCAAGGTAAATTTACTTCTGATTCTGATGTTGATTTATTGGTTATTGGTCAATTTAAAGGCAGAAGTATCGATAAATCAGTTGAAATCAGAATGAAGCTAAGGCTGCATT
Source organism: uncultured Pirellulales bacterium (assembly GCA_964567805.1). Lineage (GTDB taxonomy): Bacteria > Planctomycetota > Phycisphaerae > Sedimentisphaerales > Anaerobacaceae > JAFGPS01. The sequence continues at coordinate 2,516 of CAZMPL010000034.1, forward strand.
TTCCTGTAGATATTTTAATTAGGACTCCGGAAAAAGTGCAGCAAAGAATTGAAATGGGCGACTGCTTCATGCAGGAAATCATCGAAAAAGGCAAGGTACTCTATGAAGCAGATGATTGATAGGAACAATAATATAGCATTTTTTTTTAGAGAGCTTGTGTTAAAATTGCCGATTTAATAGCAAGGATGAAACAATCTGTCATTCCTGTGAAGTCAGGAATCTATTTGGATGTTGAATAATTGGATACCCGCCTTCGCGGGTATGACAGAGTCAATAATAACGAATTAATTAAAGGATTGACATGCCGATTCAGGATTGGATTTGGTTACCGTTTATTTTTGCGTGGGGCTGCTGTATCGGCAGTTTCATGAATGTTGTGATTTATCGGCTTCCTCGTAATAAGTCGATAGTTAGTCCGCCTTCGGCGTGTCCTAAATGCAACGAGCATATTCGCTTTTACGACAATATCCCGCTGTTTTCGTGGATTTTATTGGGCAGGAAATGCAGGTTTTGCAAAAATCCTATATCATCGAGATATTTTACTGTCGAACTGCTTGTTGGATTGCTTTTCCTGGGATTGTTCCTTTTGTATTTTCATACAAGTTTTATAAGCTCAATTCCACCTTTGCTGCAGGGCGGCTGGCTGGTTTATCTACTCCATATTATAATGTTATCCGCGTTCGTAGCGGCCTCGGCGATTGACCTTGAACTATGGATAATTCCGTTGTCGATTTGCTGGTTTGTTACAGCGGCAGGTTTTATTGCTTCGGCTGTTTCGCCATTTGTTATAGATGCGGATTTGATTAATAAGAGCAAACTTATACCTTCTGCTTCGCCGCAAACAGGAGCATTGACTTTCGGTGCGGCGATTGGGCTTATAATTTCTCTTATTCTTCTTGCAACTGGTTTGATTAAAAGGAGTTACGAGTCTGAAGAAACACAAAATGAAAATACCAAAACAGGTAAAAAAGAGGGTCAAACAGACCCAATTCCTGTAAATCCTGATGATGAGAATTTCAATCATCGTCTTGAGGCACTTAAGGAAATTATCTTCCTGCTGCCAATATTTATCTTTGGTTTCGGAATGCTATGGCTTACGAAAAATGAATCTATAGGTAACTGGTGGCAGAAATTCTCACAATATCCGGCTGTGTCTGGACTTTTGGGAAGCATTTTCGGATATTTTGTGGGCTGTGGAATAGTATGGGGAATCAGGATTTTCGGCACTTTAGCTTTCGGAAAAGAAGCGATGGGACTTGGTGATGTTCACCTTATGGGAGCCGCTGGCGCGGTTGTCGGAGCGTTTCCGGTTGTGATTGCTTTTTTTATTGCGCCGTTTTTTGGCCTTAGTTGGGTGGGTATTCAAATGTTTTTTAAGAAAATTCGCCAAATTCCCTATGGTCCCTTCTTGTCATTGGGCATTCTTGTTGTTATTATACTCCATGACTATATTATAGAACATTTTTATATGCTCTATTTCTATACAAAGGAAATGTAAGTTTAAAATACAGAATTTAAGGAGAATTTAAAATGCGGATTACCAGAAGCAAAAATATCGTAGTAATGATAGGTGGTTTATTATTAGTTTCCATGCTCACCGGCTGTACGAACTGGAAAGCAGAATATGACAAGCTGTATGTACGTAATCAGAACCTCGAAGGTCAGCTCGATGGTGAAAAGCAAAAGCAGCAGGAGCTTGTCGATAGAATCTCAAGAGACCAGCAAACAATAGCTGAGCTTCAAAAACAAATTGAAGTAAATAAGAAAACACCTGCTCAGGCTTCGGGTTTCGAAGGTTTCGATGTTTCCTTTGACGCAAACCAAGGTACTATCACAGTAACGCTTCCGAACTCGATTCTCTTCGATTCTGGTAAGGAGGAACTTAAAAAAACTACAAGTACAGAACTTAATAATATTTACTCTGTCCTGAAGTCGAAATATTCTGGTAAGAGTGTCGATGTCGTTGGTCATACTGATACGGATCCGATTCAGAAATCGGATTGGAAAGATAACTGGGAGCTTTCCGCTCAAAGATCATTGACGGTTACGAGATACCTTGTTTCTCGTGGATGGCCTGAAAAACAAATTCAGGCAGTCGCATGCGGCGAAGCCAGGCCTGTGGTTTCGAATACTTCAGCAGCAAACAAAGCTAAAAACAGAAGAGTCGAAATTGTTGTACACATGAAGTAAAAAAACTTATAAGTGTCTAAAATTGAAAGTGACTAAAGTTGTTTCATTCTTCTTTAGTCACTTTTTTTATTTATAGGCTCTGACAAAATTCTTTCCGTTTTTTTCGATGGAAATCTTTATTGCCCCATCCCTTGACGTGTAAAATAATTGGCCTGAATATTGAATCGCCGGTGTTTTGTCTGTACTGCAAATCAGAATATCAGGATTGAGACTTTTAAGAAAATTCGGATCGAGCGTATTTGATGAGCCGTGATGCGGAACTACTACAATATCAGCCTTCAAATCGGGATACAGATTCAATATTTCTTTTTGTGCGAATTGTTCGATATCAGAGCATAAAAGAATTTTTTTGCCTGAGAATTCTATTAAAGTAACAAGTGATTTGTTATTATCGCTTAATTCCTTTTCAGGATTATTTTTTGATTTCGGCCATAAAGTAGTAATTTGAATATGTTTGGTGGAAAGCTTAATTTTATCGAGAGGTTGAATTTCAATGCCAGTTTCATTTAAGCAATCTTTTAAAAAACTTGCGGTTCCCCATTCATCATCCTTATCGAAGAAATCATCGTTTGCGTACACATTGCTCACATTACAGAATTTCGCGATTTCTGGTATTCCGTTGAGATGGTCTATATCATTATGGCTTATCATTATAGCTTCGATGGTATCTATACCGGAATAATTTAAGAACGGCATTATGATTCGTTCACCTATATTACTTATATACATCGAACCGGCATCGAACAGAATGTTTTTATTGTCCGGCGATTGCAGGAAAATTGCCTGGCCGTGACCTGCATCGAGACATGTTATAATCAGATTATCATTGTGAGTTCGTTCCCAGGAGAGAACGTATGGAAGAATAATTAATAACGGAGCCGCAATAAAAACGAGCTTTCGTCTCAACGCAGGGTATGTATAAAAGCAAAGAAAGAAAACAATCATTACAAAATATAAGCAATAAATAGTTCTCAACGAAACATGTCCAATCAGTATTTCAGATATATTGAGACGAGCTAAAAGTTTAACGATTGAAATAAGAAAAACCAATAACCATGAAACTAATATACCCAAAAGAGCACTGAGAGTCGGGAAGATGAAAAACAAGAGAATTTTGAGGAATCCAAGTATTAAAATTGAACCAACAAAAGGAAACACAAGAACAGTCCATAAACTCGCGAGCGGCGTGATTGTATGGAAATGATAGAGTAAAATTCCGGAACTTGCAAACCATGCAGCAAGTCCGACAGCAAATAAGGACGTTGCTTTGTCGGCTATAAATGCGATTAAATAAAAGCTTTTTCTTTTTGGATTTGCTGATTTTGTCTGAATTATGTTGTCGAGCTTTTCATGCAAAAAATAATAAATATCCTTAGAGAATAAAATAATACCAAGTACTGAAACGAAAGATAATTGCCAGCCTGCTTCGAAAAGTTGAGTCGGCCTGATGAGTAATAAAATAATCGCGGATAATGATAATGTATTAATTGCGTTCGCATGACGCCTTATAATAAATGACATGCAAAACATCACAGCGATAATCGACGCACGGACCGTTGGAGCTTTTGGAGGTATAACCATCAAAAAAATAATTATCGCGAAGATACAAATTACTGACCTGCCGCGTTTCAAAAAGCCTGTAAGTTTACTGAACCACCAGATTATCCCGATAATTATTCCCATGTGCAGGCCTGAAAGACTTATGTAATGAGAAAGACCTGTTTTACGGAAAGCTTCGTTTGTGTCGCTATCAATATCACCCCTGTAACCTAAAAGCAAAGCCTGTAAAAGCTCATTGCTGCCATCTTTATTTGTAATATCACCCAATAACGCAGTTTCAGCTATTTCTTTTATTTTGTTTTTTATGACAGGGAAAGTTCCTGTATTTGATTTTTTTATAATCTTTATTCCTGAGCGTGATTTTATGGATGCACCGACGAAGATTCCCTGTTTAGCAAGGTAATCTGCTGTATCGAATTGGCCGGGATTCGAAGGCTGCTTAAAAGTATCCAGCCAGCAATAAACCTGAACATAATCGCCAAGCGATAAATCTAAAATTATTTCATCTACAAAAACTCTTACGGTTCCGTTTGTTCTTGTCCAGCCGGATTTTGTTTCAATTTCCGACATTTTCATATAAAAACTGCTTCCCGGATCTGAAGGCATAAATTGAGCGAATTTCCAATCCGGACTTTTGTTTGTAACAGGTTCGGTTATTAAGCGGCCGCGAATTGTTGCCAAAACACGTTCACCGGAAACATAATTTCTAATATCATTGGATTTTGGCTCTATATAACTTGTAAACCTTATAGAACCAAGGCAAAGAAAGCAAATTAAGGCAAGATACGCCGAAAAATATCTGTTTTGGGTGAAATTATTTTTTCGAATAAATAATAAAGTGATTGTTATAAATGTAAAAAATAGTAATCCAAACCATATACTTATCGATAAATTTAAATAATATTGAATGATTATGCCTGAAATAAGCCCGAAAGCTATAAATACTAAAGGGCAGTTTCCAAAAATAAATTCATGTGAAGGAATTCCCGAAAACTGTTTATCAATTACTGCTAATTTCCTCTTGATATCATCCATTTACGTTAAACAAAAAAGACATTAAAAATTGATTAAAATCAAAAAAATCCTCAAAAAAAATAAAATATCATAAGATTTTACTTGAAATCAAGGATTTTATAGGATAAAAATATTTTAAAATAGTATTTTCCCTATTAACAAAATGTAAAATATTTGTATAATTGATGTTGTATGAGAAAGATACAAGCTTTCACATTGATTGAGTTAATGGTGGTAGTAGCTATAATCGCTATGTTAATAGGTATCTTACTACCTGCAATGCAATTAGCGAGAGATCAGGGATATGAGTTGGTTTGCCGTTCGAATCTTCGTCAATATGGTATAGCACATTCCGTTTATTTAACTGATAACGATGATTATTACCCGGATCCGGAGTTTTCTCTTATTTCCAACATTCCACCGGAAATTGGGTATCAAGCTTATTGCAGGTGGCATGATAAAAGATATCCTCCGAATGGACCATTGTGGGCATATTTGCAGGATATGAAATCTCATTTATGTCCTAAATTTAATAATTTAGCAAAAACCTGCGGCCAGAACCATCCAAGACATAATCCTGATATTGATGTTGTTCCTGTGTACAGCTATAGCATGAATGCTTTTTTAGGTATGAAAAGGACTGATTATGCTAATGGAAATGGCGTTTTGAGATCAACAGAAATATCAAGAAATAAAGCCAAGGTATTTTTCTTTGCAGAAGAAAATATGTGGCTCCGACCCGGATGCAGTACAGTTCTTAATGATAATGCATTATGGTCCAATGGATTCGACTGGTTCGGAACTTTCCATAATTCAACCGGTTCAGACTTGAATAATGGAACGGCAAATGCGGTTTTTGTCGATGGTCACGCTGAAAGAGTTCGTTCAGCCCTGAAAAATAATAAAAATGATAATTCCGAAAAAGAATTTGGACTTTTCGAGAAATACGGCTGGCCGCGAAGAGAACCATATAGAACTTCAACAAGTGGAAGTTAATTCATATCATTAATTCGTATTAATCTCAAACGTTTTGTATTTTATATTCCCGCCGGAATCGCTTGTCTTTATTGTTAGCACATGGTCTCCTTTGGGCAGATATTTTTCCGAGTCTATCGCGATTGTAAAATTCTCCAGTGTAGTGTCATAGACTAAATCATCCGGAATTGAACTTATCCAGTCTTCATTGCTGTCGATAGTGTATTCCAGTTTTTCGATAGCACTTAATTCATCTGTGATTTCGATTGTGAAAACCCGGAACTGGCGATTATTTTCCAGCCTGTTTGTTTCGCTGAGTTTCTTTACAACTGGTCCGGTGTTATCAATAATAATCGGTTCACTGACTCTTGTTCCGGTTAGTTTTGTCAAAGATGTGTTACTTCTCTCATCGGATGCGGTAATTCGTATTTCATATCGGCCATCTTCGACTGTTTTACCATCCCACTCGAAAGTAGTTGTCTCATGATTGTTAATCAATTCAATCCAGTTGCTTCGTCCGATTTTTCTGAAATCGATTTTGTAAATCATATTATCATTGTTATCGTCATTGGCTCTGTATGTGATTCTGACTGTTCCTGATTTAGTGCCTGTTTGTATCTTATTGATTGTAACAGATTCTACTTTAGGAGCCATGTTTGGTACTGTATTGGCAACTACAATTTCCCTGATAAGAGGAGTCGAAGAACTGTAATTGCTTTGAAGTATGAGTTTGTACTGGCAGAACCTTCCGAGAGGGCACTTTAATTGTACAGGTCCCGTTATATCTTCCGGCTCAGTCCAGGCTGAAAAAGTCGGGTCGTTTACATCTTTAACATTTCCGCTTCGTGATGCTACTTTTACTTTACAACCGGAAGGAATATCAGCTTCGAGTTGCAGTTTGCCCCATTGAGATGGCTGCCCGGCATCGATTAAATCTGAAATATAAGTTCCTTCTTTAGCGAATCCTGAACTTAATTTAATTATTTTCGCGGGATTGGCCGTACCAAGATAAATATTTTCACCGTCAACGGCTATTGTGGTTATTTGTGATGCTTTTTTATCTTCATAAATAATTGATTGCTGTTCCTGATCTGGTTCTATACTGTATAGTTCCGCATTATTTCCGGTTCCTACGAGCAGCGTATT
>CAZMPL010000034.1:9410-17533 GCA_964567805.1 uncultured Pirellulales bacterium
GCAAAAGAAAATAGCTGATTCGCCGAAAATGTCTGTTACAAAACCTTCTTTAGTTATTTTGTACAAATTACTTGCTGTTCGCGGTTTTGTTCCTCTGATAATTGGCGGTGTTCCCTGTGCTGGTTTAGGAGCTTCGGTTTCCTTTATATTGGCAACTTCAAGCTTTTGTCCGGCTTCAGGGGAAAGACTTGTACTTGCTCCGTCTTCTTTTTCATCACCATTTTCTTTTTTATCTGCTTCATCTCCGGACTTCTCCAATATCTCCGGCCGACCTGAAGGAAGTTCGGGTATTGATGCAGCAAATTGTGTTTGTGTTTTGACGATTTGCGCAGAAGTAGCGACCGCGTAAAGCGTATCAAGGTTGCTTCCTGACGACGAACCAGATTTTACCATGTAAAGTAATGCCGCGATTTCCGGCTGTTCGCTATCGTACAAAACTGAAACTTCTTTATTCTTGATATTAATCTTATAAATTAAGCCTCGCTCGTCTGCACCCGCGTAAAGAAATCCATCCTGTCCGATTACGAGTGACAAAATATTTTTATCCTGGCTGGAATAAATAAGTTCTGAATTTTTACCAAGTGAATCAAGCGTATAAATATTCCCTTTCGGACCTGTACCCAGATATATATTTCCTGAATCGTCGAGTGTTATTGCGTAAATATACATTACGTCATTTGGTTCGAAAACAGTTTCCATCTTATCGCCGTCGAATCTGCAGAGTTTGCAGTTTTTGCCGCTTATACCAACAAGCAATCTTCCTGAAATATCCGTAGTCATTGCGAAAATATGTTCGTTAGTCAATTTTTCCTTTATATTAACTGTCTCACCTTCTTGCTTGCTTTCGATTGCATTTTCGGAAGTGTTTGGTTCTGTCGGTGGATATATTTTGGTAAGCTTGTTAAAGCTGTATCGATATATTCCTCCGTTCGGACTGGTACCGAAAAACAAGTTTCCGCCGTTTACTGCAATGCTGTTTATTGACCATGCTTCGGCAAAATCTTCGAATTCTGTAATTACTTTTTCCTCGCCGAGCCCAAGCTGAATTGAGCCTCTTGAGCTGATCATGATATTTTCCGTTGTACCTTTATTTAAGTCTGCACTTGTTGTATGACGAGTGATTTTGCTTGTTACCGCCATTGAAATTGAACAGAGGCTCAGGCATAATAACACAGCTAAATTTCTGGTATTAATACAATGATGATTTTTCATTCTACTCCCGTTTTCCTGTATAATTTATTCTATAACAGTTATTTTCATTACTTTCTGATTTGCAACTACAGAGTCGATATTGATAGTTTTTTCAATCCAGTGTTGGTACGGACGGATATTAAGTCCTCTTTTCTTGTCCTGAAGTATGATTGTTTTTGAAGCGGGTAAATCAGGAAGTTCTTCCTTTTCAAGTGTTATGCCACCGGTTGGTAAAACGAGTACGAAAAACAATTTATTTCTTTGGATTTCAAGAAGGTTTTCAATTGCGTCTATCAAGTCCTGATCGGTTTGTGCGGTAAATTTGTGTGGTGCCGCTTTTGTTACAAATTGTTCATATCCTTTTGAGCCGCTTATGCTTAATTCGTATGTATCCGGTTTTAACTCTTCAGGTATTTTTATACTTTGTTTGTATTTCTTTTTTTCTCCAAGATAAGATTCGACTATCACGCTTACATCAATTGTTTCACCGGCTTTTACATCCGATTTTGAAAGGTCAACTGACCAGATATTCGAGCTTATGTTTTTGGGAATGATTTTTAGTTTGAAGTTTATAGATTCTATATCTATCTTTCTGAATGGATTATCCATGATGAGAGTTACTACCGCAACGCATTCGCCGACTACATCATTTAATCCTGTATCAGTTGAAATATTCCTGCACGAAATGACCTGTTTGTTATCTAATCCGATATCGAATTGATATTCCAGCATATGTTCGACAGGTAAATCGCTCGATTTGGTTGACGCACCGGTTAGAGCCAGTTCAAGATACGCGGGTGTAACAAGTGCGTTGCTGGCAATCTGACAATTATAAGTTCTGATTTGCGAATCGCTGCAATGGTCAACCTGTATTGTTAAAGGAATTGTTTTTGGTTTTTCGCCGATTTGACCAATTACGCCGGTTGATTCATCAGTTGTTAAAGTTCCTACTGTATCTAATATAGAAGCCATTTTAAAAGAGCTTGATAGATTTGAAACGATTGTATGCACTTTGCCGGTAGCCATAGGCAAATTTACATTACCGAAACCGAGAAGCATATGACCGAAACCGTAAACTTTATTGCCAACTACTTCAGTAACCGTACCCATCGTAGAAAGTTTAATATCGCCGCTGACCAACGGCACGCCAAGGCTTGCTCCGGGAACTAATTTTACATTCGAATTATCTTCCTGATTAAAATTTCCTGTTCCTCCTCCGGAAACCACCATGAGTCCCAAAGGTTCTGTAATTGATTTGAATTGTTCCGGTATTTGAGTAGAAATTCCAGAAGTAATTAAAGGACTTGGCAGGGGATTCAGGCCGGAGGAAACTTTCATAAGTTTTGTCAGTGATTTTTTATAACTGTTATTTACACGTGTAAAGTTCACTGGAATTGTAAAATCATAATCCAGTGCCATTGTTTTTGCAGTGGGGCTTTGTTCGACCTGGTCGAGCCCGAGCATATCTTCAATCGGAGTAGCCGCGTAAAGCGGCTCTGTGCTATAACTCCATGTATAAGCCAATGCGCCGGCCAATCTTCCTTCTATATAGACAGGTGAGCCGCTGCATCCGGCTACAGGGCCTGTCTTGATAAATCGTTCGTCTGTGCCTTTGACAAGTATTACATCTTTGCCGACTTCAAGGTCACGTACTACATCAATTACATCCAAATCGAATTTTTCAATACCGGCAATACTGTATTCTGTAAGGCAATATGCTTTCATGCCGGGTTTTATTTCATTGAGGCTGATATATTTAGATGAATTCCAAATCTTTTCAAGGCCTTTCGGTATAGATGTGCGGTTTGGGTCCGAAGAATTCTGTCCATTTGAGGCTAATATAGGACCAAAGAGGAAAATTATAGAAATTATATGGAAAAACAGTAATTTTTTCTTATTTTTCAAAATTTGTGTCCTTTCGGGGAATTTCCTTAAAAATTATCCCGGAATCCGGTTAAATCTACCATATAAAATATTAATCGGTATATATGGCTATTGCAAGTTAAAAGAAATCCTGTTAAAATTCAAGTTTTGTTGCCATGGATTCATATTAATTCTATGGTTTAATTAAGTAATTGTTCGTTACTAATAATGAAATAATTTAAGTGAGCAGTAGAGAAAATGAAATCAGAGCATAGACACGAATTGAAACAAAATGAGCTGGCCGATTGGTTGACCCATCTGCCTCAATGGACAAAAGAAAATCTTAGTTTTATTATAACCGTAATAGCAGCGATTGTTATCGTCGCGATTTTTTACGGCTGGAGATCACTCTCTAAGAATGTGCAATCCGGAGAGCATGAAAAATTTACAAGTCTGGTAGATGATATCTTATTTAAGAAAGCTCAGATTGTAAGCCAGTCAGGCAGTGACATGTCGTATTTGCTTTCTAATAATGCAACTGATCTGGAAGGATATGCGGGAAAAACGAGTGATAAAAATATTGCTGCTCTTGCTCTTGTTAAAGCTGGGGATTCCGTTAGATCCGAACTCCAGTACAGGCCTGAAACAATAAACCAAAAAACTTTAACTGAAAAAATAGAAAAAGCCAGGAAAGATTATACCGACGCAATAGCTAAGCAGCCATCGGATAAAACTATCAAAGGTTTGGCGGAATATGGTTTGGGATTATGCGCGGAAGAACTCGGCAATTTCGATGAAGCACGAAAGATATATAGCGGCATTGTAGAAAATGCCGACTACGCCGGAACAATAAATGTAAACAAAGCACAATTGCGTCTAAACATAATGGATGACAACAAACAGGACATTGTATTTCAACTTCTGCCGCTGAAACCTCTGCATGGTCCGAACGATGTAAATAACGTATTGGATCCGTTGACTGAATTGATGCGTAAATTAAACAAGAATACCGGTGACGCGAATTTACCTTTGGTTATTGATTCAACGGATGCGAATCTTCCTGCCGATATTAATTTTCCAAGTGACACGAATAATCTGGAAAAATAATTTGTAAATGTGTGAACCTGATGATTTACAAATCGAGAATCCGGAAAATGAAAACAGTTTCGTAGATTCTGATGAAATAGAATACGGCCAGCCTTCATTAATTCGTGTTGGAAGCGCAATAAAAGAGCGGCGACTCGATAAATATCTTCATGGTCGTTTTAGTAACCTGAGCAGAAATTATATTCAGGATGCAATCCGGCAAGGTTCGACAAAAGTAAACGGTAAAGTCGCTAAGCCAAGTTTTAAACTTAATCCCGGTGACGAAATATCTTTTATTGTGCCGGAACCTCCGAGCAAAGAGATACTTCCAGAAGATATTCCTTTAAATATAATCTATGAAGACGATGATTTAATTATTTTAAATAAGCAGGCAGGCATTCTTGTTCATCCGGCTCGCGGGAATACTCATGGCACATTGGTAAACGCTCTTGCGTTTTATTCGAATGAACTTTCTGATGGTCTTGGTGAGTTTCGACCCGGGATTGTGCATCGTCTCGATAGAAACACAACCGGTGTAATGGTTGTTACTAAAAATAATAGCGCTCAATGGAAAATCGCGAAGCAATTCGAAAACCGGCATATTAATAAAACATATCTTGCGATTGTGCACGGCACGCCGGAACTTACAGCAGATAGAATTAAGGCGCCTCTGGGTGTTCATCCCCAAATAAGAGAAAAATACGCGATTCGTCCTGAAATAGGAAAAGAAGCAATTACATTTTATGAAGTACTTGAGCCTTTCCGTGGTTTTTCGCTTTTGAAATTAACCCCCAAGACCGGCAGAACACATCAGATTAGAGTGCATTTAACACATATAAAACATCCTATTGTCGCGGATGATATGTACGGTGGAAAGCTCGTATATCAATGGCAGCTGGAAAATTCTGAACCTGTAGTTCAGGATCCTGTAATAAATCGTGTTGCGTTACATGCTTTCAGCTTGGAATTCAAACATCCTAAAGATGATAAAATGGTTAAGTTCGAAGCACCTCTCCCGGACGATATGCAGCATCTTCTTGATATGCTCAGGAAGTATAGAAGCTAAACTTTTCAATTAAATTCTATCCCAAATTAACAATCGGGTATTATCAAACAATTTTTCATTGCGGTATCATGGAAAATCCGCTATAAAAACTATAAATTTAATAGCAGAGATTAAGTTTAAAAAGGAAGGATTGTTAATGGCAATTTCAGAATATTACACTCTTCCAACTATGCCGGAAGGATTGAACGGATTGGCGGAACTTGCATTGGATTTGAGATGGTCCTGGTCTCATAAGTCGGATAAACTCTGGGAAGAAATTGATAGTGAGCTTTGGGAAATAACGCGGAATCCATGGCTGATTCTTCAATCTGTTTCGGAGACACGCCTGAAAGCATTAAAGGCGAAAAAAACATTCCGGCAGGAATTACAAAACCAGGTTGAATTACACAAAAAATATATGGAGGAAAAAGATGCAACATGGTTTTCAAAAACATATGGGAAATCGGATTTAACTATCGCTTATTTAAGCATGGAATTCGGATTAAGTGAATCATTGCCGATTTATTCAGGCGGCTTAGGAATTTTAGCGGGTGATGTATTGAAAACCGCCAGTGATTTGGGTGTACCTGTTGTCGGTGTCGGTTTACTTTATCAGCAGGGTTATTTCAGGCAGGTTATAAACTCCGAAGGCAATCAGATAGAATATAATCCTTACAATGATCCAGGCCAGCTTCCGGTTCTTCCTGTTCGTGATAACGAAAGGCAATGGGTCCATGTAAACGTGCAGTTCCCGGGAAGAGTAGTAAAATTGCGTGTATGGGAAGCAAAAATCGGAAGAGTAAAGTTGTATTTGCTCGATAGTAATACCCCGGCAAACGGACCAGCTGACCAATGTATTACGGCGGAGCTTTACGGCGGCGGAAACGAAATGCGGCTTCAGCAGGAAATGGTACTTGGCATAGGGGGCTGGAAATTACTTGGTAGTTTGGGAATAAATGCGCAGGTATGTCATCTTAATGAGGGACATGCGGCTCTTGCCGTAATCGAACGTGCGAGAATGTTTGCGCAGGAGGCTAACCTCCCGTTTGAAGTTGCTCTTGAAGCTACAAAAGCCGGAAATGTTTTTACAACACATACACCTGTAGCTGCTGGATTTGACAGATTTACGCCGTCATTGGTGAATCAATATCTGAAGGGATACGCAGAAAGGCTTGATATAGGAATAGAAGGGCTTCTTGATTTAGGAAGGGAAAATCCTGGAGATAAATCCGAACCGTTAAATATGGCTTATTTGGCTGTTCGCGGCTCAGGAGTTGTTAATGCGGTGAGTCGCCTGCACGGACAAGTCAGCAGAAATATTTTCGCTAATTTATTCCCGCGGTGGCCTCAGAATGAAATTCCAGTAACACATGTCACTAATGGTGTACATGTACCTTCATGGGATTCTGAGGCGGCGGATAAGCTCTGGACCAATGCATGCGGAAAAGACAGATGGATTGGAACTCTTGAAACAATAGAACCATGTCTGAAAAAAGTATCTGATGATGAACTTTGGGATTTCCGCAACGAAGGACGAAAACGACTCGTCGAATATGCAAGGGAACGATTTTCAAGACAGCTTGAAGCTGCCGGAGAGTCTGAAGAAAAAATATTTCATTACCGGGGAATTTTGAATCCTGATGCATTTACAATTGGATTCGCAAGACGCTTTGCGGAATATAAGCGACCAAATCTGCTCATTCACAATCCGGAGCGATTGAAAGCTTTGCTTTTAAACAAGGACCGTCCGGTACAAATAATTATCGCGGGCAAAGCACATCCTCATGATAATCGTGGAAAAGCGATGATAAATGCGTGGTTAAATTTTATTCGACAATCTAATTCGCGTTCACACGCGGTTTTTCTCGCAGACTATGATATGTCACTCGCTGAGCATCTCGTTCAGGGAGTGGATTTGTGGATTAATACGCCGCGAAGACCGTGGGAAGCAAGCGGCACGAGCGGCATGAAAGTTCTCGTTAACGGGGGAATTAATCTTTCTGAGCTTGACGGCTGGTGGGCCGAAGCTTACAAACCTGAAGTCGGATGGGCTTTGGGTGATGGGTGCGAACATGAAAACGATATAAATTATGATGCATGTGAAGCAAATCAGCTTTATAGGCTTTTAGAAGAAGAAATTGTGCCGTTATTTTATGATAGAAATTCGAAAGGAATTCCAGTCGGATGGGTTTCAAAAATTCGTTCGAGTATGGCAGAACTTACGCCTCAATTCAGCAGCAACAGAATGCTTCGTGAGTATGTCGAAAAATTATATTTACCTTCGCTTTCCGCATTTCAGGACCGTATAGATAATAACGCTGCTAAATCAATATCACTCACTCAGAAGAAGAAAACTATAAAAGAAAATTTCTCGAAAATACAATTCGGCGAAGTAGATTATAGTTCGAAAGAAGGCCAGTATTTTTATAAAGTACCTGTTTTTTTCAATGATATTAATCCCGATGAGATTGCGGTGCAGCTTTATGCGGACCCTCTGAATGGTCAGGAACATGAAGTATATAATATGAAACGTGGTGAGCAGATTAACACGGCTAAAAATGGATATATGTTCAAAATTGAATTACTGGCCAAAAGAAAAATAAGCGATTACACGCCAAGAATTGTACCTTTATTCAATAGTGAAGTAAAACCGATTGAAGCCAATCAAATTCTTTGGAAAAAATAAAAAAAGTTATATCGCATAAGTTATTGTAATTCATTCGCTTATGCTACTCGTATTTACAGAAGCTGTTTTCTTTTTGCACAATTAAAGAATATGAGTTATAATATATATGTTGCGAATGCATACAGAGATCAGTTGGTCTCAATTGCACTAACCCGCGGTAAAGTGTGCTATGGCATATCGCAAAAAGGAGACGGGCCTACAACCGATTTCTAACGAACTGCCCTGGTCTCCTTTTTTTATGCGCATTTCCTG
>CAZMPL010000035.1:0-17152 GCA_964567805.1 uncultured Pirellulales bacterium
TGAACTTCATCGGGCAAAGTAATAATAATAAGTGCTGCGCCTTTCATGGCGGTTTTAATATCAGTCGGCTTGAATCCATATTCTTTTGCGAGTTTGAAATTATCGGTTCCTTCGAGTTCCGCGACCGAAACTTCGATGCCGCTATCACGCAGGTTTAAGCTGTGTGCATGCCCCTGACTGCCGAAGCCAATGACCGCGACCTTTTTACCTTTCAGTGCGGCTATCGGAGCATTATCTTCATAATATATTTTTAGTGCCATAAAACAATCTCCTAAACATCATATTGTATATTTTACCATTTTTTAAAAACCTGCTATGACTAAAGCCAATACAGGCCAATCTTTATATGAAAAAAAGCATTATATTGATAATTCAGGAATAAGCAAGGATTTTATGAATTTCTCAAAAATTAGTAAAATATACCCTTAACTGATTTTAACGTTTCATGTTAACGCATTATTCGGATACCTCAAGAGGTGCTGCGGTGGGCTCTAAAGGCAATTGTAACGGGGAATTGTCGTGAACCGCACCGGAAATGTTCGGGCTTTTGCCGTAGAGATACCTTATACTGATTGGTCCAGTAGGAGCGGCACTACTCAAATTTATACGTAATTTAGCCGATTCGGTCTTTGTTACGGATGATATGGTTAGTGTATCGCCTGTTGAGTTAAGAACGTCAAATCCAGTAATACCTGTCTCTGGAGTCAGGTCATTTCCACCTCTGTGGGAGATAGATATATCGATATAAGTTCTGTCTGTAGCAAGAGTTGCCGACGTAATCTCCGGCCCGCGATAATAGTTGGATTTCCCGGAAAAATATGCTATGGCGTTTCCAATACGCAAACCAATCGTGTCATAGGCATCCTGGAAATAATGGTCGTCATTTGGTCTTACAGAAACATCGATACAAGTAGCGGCCATAAATATTTTGTTGTTCGGGTCATCAGAGCGTAATTGTGCGGCACGAATCGCCTGCATATTTTCATCTGTGCGATTTTTCTCTGCAATTGAAGTAAAAGAACGTGCCAATTGGCAGAAGAATAACGGTATTGATGGATATAAATCTTCACGATAATGAGAAACGAACGTCTTCAGGTCTGCTATATACTGATCTGTCGGGACAACATTTTGGGCATCTGTTTCACCCTGATGCATGATAATTAGTTCTACACCTCCAACGGCATTGGCTTTTGCGATTGAATTGCCGTAAAGATTAGCAGGATTAAAATGATTTGCTTCGTCGCGGTACAGCCAGCACAGATTTTGATTTTGCGGGATGTGGAGTGGACTTGAACCCCTGGCGGCCGGTACTATTCCAATCGGAACACCCGGGAAAGTCTGAGCAAGAGAGTTCAGAAAATAAGGAATCATGGAAACGCCAATCCACGAATCATAGTCGATATCGGTTGATTGTCCACCGTTGTCGTATGGGTCAGCGAATTTTTTCCAAACCTTGTTGTTACTGTAAAGTCCAGCCATATCACTATTCAGAGTGTGATATGTGAAGATAGCACCATTTCCACACATGTTAGACTGGCCGATGCAAAGAATATTAATTCCCACTCCCCACGGATTTGCACCGCTTGTTCTGGCTATTTCCGCGTTTTTATTATTCAATCCTCGAACGACGAGACGATACCAGTATCCTTGAGGAACCGTAATTGAGCCGGAGAATTTGCTGTTTGCAGAATCAATCGGTATTTCCTGCCATTCTATAATATTCTGTCCGGTAGTGAAATCAACAACACCTGCTTCTATACGATTCACGTCGCTGTTGTTCAATGAACCCGAAACATTTATAGTTCCCTCGGTAGTTCCGATAGTACGCTGGACTACCTGGTGGTCACCGAATTCCTTATCAAGTTTAATTATCTGGTCATTCGCCAAAGGCGCGTCACGATACAAGCGAATATCATCGATATAGAAAACACCTGAGCCGCTGCCTTCTATCCCTATTGTAAAAGTATTAATTTTAAGACCTCCTCTTAGTTTTGCTATTGGTGCCAAGTCAATATTCCATTGCGTCCAGCATTCGCGGGAAATAGCGCTGCTATCGGCGGTATAGGAGACTTTATTTGAATTGAATTTTACATATGGCTGGCCTGTATTGCCGGGTTTGCCATAAAAAGAAAGTGTCAGCGTTTTGGCGTTAAAAGCGCCAAAATCCTGTGTCACTTGAAAGTATCTTGTAACTTCGGAAATATTTTTCGTACCTGGATTATCGTAATATATTGGCATGCTTTGTTTGCCGCTCTTGACAATAGTAGTTTCCATAATATTGCCGCTATTAGGATCATGACCTGCAACAGAACCTGAGCCGTTGCCCTGACGTCCCTGTGGAAAGAACTCGTCAGGCAAAAAGCCCTTACCGTCAATCCATGTCTGATTAACCTTTTTCGGAGATTTGTTTGTATAACTTTCAAAATCATCTACGATGAGGTAATCGAGAGTTGAAAAACTCCAAATGTCACCTTTGACGATTGAAGGATTCAGAAGAGTATTGACTTCGTCGATTCGCCAGTAATAAGTCTGATTTAGATCAAGCAATCCAGTCAGGCTGAAAGTATTAACGTCATGAGCCTGTTTTAAAAGAACATCGAGCGGATTAGTTCTTTCGGCCGAATTGACATCGTTTAAATCTGTGCCGAAATACAAATCATGCTTATCGGCATCCATTCCCGGCGTCCAGCTTAAAGAAGGAGCAGGGGATGCAGGTACCACAGATTTATTAGCCGGTGCAGGATGAGCCGCACAATCAAGCGAATCTGTCATATAACGAATTGCATTTACAAAAAGCTTCTTTCCGGCTGCGTTGAGGTTCAATTCACCTTTTGCTGTTCCCTGTGTTTCGGGTGAGTTTGATAAGCCGGCGGAAAATACCATTCTCTTACTTCCGATAGGACTATAGATTCCGTCCTGATAATATGGAATTGTTTCGCTTTTTGGCCATTCCGCAATCCAGACGTAATCTGTACTATCTCCAATTTTCGCGATTACATTACCATTGCCAGCTGAAGTTGTTTTAAGGAATGTTAGTGTTCCTGAAACAGATGCTGTATTAGAATCTTCATGTGACTGGTCAATAATTGAAACCTGATTATTTGGATCAAGTGAAATGTCGAAAAACACGGGATGTTCGGGCATTACTGCTTCAAGATTCGGATGTTGAGGAAAATACAGATTTGACTGGTCATTAGTTATATTCAACCAGCCCCAGTTATTGCTCGATAGTTGTGTTACGAGTGTAGAAAGTATCGGAGTCGTGACATCATTATTCCAGCTTAATGATTCATTGTTGCCATTGGCAAAATTTTCAGAATCAGCCGTGCTGCTGATTACAACAATATCGGCTGAATTAAGATTATCCAAAATGTTTTCACTGAGTGTCACATTTTCCGTTCCGTTGTACCAATAATTGTTGGAATCATTTGCAAACGAACGAACATTAACCTGGTATCCTTCCGACGTAAGCCAGTCAATCCATCCCTGGTCATCGCAAATACCATTGGAATCAATGTCAAGATAATCATTCACCCATTCGATTACTTTACCATAGGCAAAAGATGTATATAATAAACAGAGACTAATAATTACTACAGATATTGATTTCTTAAGCATATGCTTCCTCCGACAAAAAGGCTTTTTAAGATGTGTAAGAGCCAAATAAACCAAAAATTCAATTAATCTATATTTAATTTATCAAATAGTATTATACCTTAATATTCATGTAAATCAATAATAATTATGCATTAGATACGATGACACTGGATTCAGAAAAACAAGCGAAGGTATTCAATACTTTTTCTGGCGATAGTTTCCGGGTCTGGATCGTATTTGAAAACTTCAACTGAAAGCCATTTATTCCAGCCAATATCTTTAATTGCCTGAGCAATAGGGGCGTAATCTACTTTTCCCATGCCCGGGCCGTATAGATTCGGGTCGTTTACGTGAAAATGACCAATATCTTCGACTTTTACAGAGCGGATAATATCCGGCACAGGAGTTTTTTCAGATGACATTGCCTTTACATCAAGATGAATTTTAAGATTCGGATGATTTATTTGCTTTACGATTTCCATGCCCTGTGCGACAGTATTGATAAAATCTGTCTCGACCGGCGGGAGCGGCTCGATACATATCGTAAGACCATGCATTTGTGCTTTACCAAGTACAGATTCCAACAAATCAGAAACTCTCTTGCGAGCTTCTTCGTATGTTTGGCCCGGCTGAATGTTACGTTGTTTCGGTGAACCAAGAACCAGAACTTTTCCGTCAAGGTCACTGCATAAATCAAGAAGGCAGGACAAATAGTCTCTTGTCCTGCCCCATATTCTGTTGTCTTGAGTTGTAATATGAAGACTTTTCGGTCCGGCGAAAAGCCAGTGCAGTCCAACTGTTTCCAAGCCGCTGTCTGAAATTATCTGCCTTGTTTCTTTTCGCAATTGAGCGGGAATAGCTTCCGCTGATTCGCCGAGAGTAAACGGCGCAATTTCAATTCCGTGATAACCCAGCCTGCTCGCAATCGAGCAAACCTGTGCTATCGGCAGGCCTTCGAACATTTCATTGCACAAGGCGTATTTCATCAAACTACATCCGGAATTACGAAAGGCTCGCGGTAATTGCGTTTAAGATACATGTTCGCCAAATCGCCGTAATCGCCAGTGAATTTCTCTGTCTTGGGATCCATTGTCAGCATAGGTCCCAATGTGATAGGTTCTTTCTCGAAGTCAATTTCATTTGCAGCCAGATGTTCGACCATTCTATTGAACGAATCCAGAAATTCCGGCTTATCTGCTATCGCGGTTCTGATTTCTTCCACTGACGCGGTTTTACCTAATCTATAAGAAATGTTCGCCATGTGGACCAATCCGGCTGATTTATGGCCTTTCTCTATATCGGCATTGAGGTCCTCGACTTTTCGACTTCTTACAGCATCTATGAAATTTGCATAGTGATTGCCGCCGCCGTCGCTGCCTGGATCGAAAATTCTATTGCCGTCATTGTCGTAGATAGAGCCGCCGCCTTCGCCGCCCGCGAAGTAGCCATTTTCGCATTGAATAACAACGCCGACACGGATACTTCGATAATTACCCAAAACCCTCTGTCCTTTTGCAGCCGGTAATCCCTGAACTTCGAAAATTAATGGAACTGGTTTGTAATCACAGAAAACAATCTGTGTATTGGCTGTCTCTCCGGCGTCATTTACACCAAAACGTCCGCCGATACTAATAACTCGTTCCGGCAATCCGGGGTCACCAAGTGCCCAGCGTGCTTCGTCCATTTCATGAATTCCCTGGTTTCCAATGTCTCCGCAGCCGGTGTTCCAGACCCAGTGCCATCTGTAATGAAGTTCTCTTCTTCGCAAAGGCTGCATTTCAGCCGGGCCGCACCATAAATCATAATTAATTGTTGGAGGAATCGCAATGGGTCCGTTTGTCGCATTTACAATTCCATCGCTTCCCGGGCCGCGATTTTTATAGCAGAAACCGCGTGACCATTTTATTGCGCCTATGTTTCCTTCTTTAATATACTTGTAGCCGTTTATGTATGAACCGGAAGAGCGTCTTTGCGTTCCAACCTGCACAATCCTGTTATACTTACGAGCGGCTTCGACCATCTTGCGGCCTTCCCATATTTCGTGACATGCGGGCTTTTCCACATAAACATCTTTGCCCGCCTGACATGCCCATACCGTGACAAGTGCGTGCCAGTGATTTGGTGTAGCGGTCGAAATAGCGTCGATTTCCTTGCTTTCAAGCAATTTTCTAACATCAGTATATTTTTGCGGCTGAGGTATTTCAGGTTGTACAGGTTGCTCAGTTTGTCCCTGCATGCCTCGCATACCCATTCCTCTGCCTCCGCCCATACCTCTTGCGCCTCTGATGCGAATCTTATTTAATTGAGATTCATCGGCATCACAAATTGCGACAAGACGCACACCTTGCAGACCAGACCATTGCCCGCAATGACCGCTTCCCTGGCTTCCTGTGCCGACTACCGCCATTCTAATATCATTGTTGGCACCTCTTGCTCTTGAGAACGGAGCCGCCATTGCAAACGCCGCACCTGCGTACATCGAAGTTTTAAGAAAATCTCTGCGATTTAAACTACTCATATCTGTTCTCCTAAATTAATTTTTGCGAGATTATTTACCATCAGCATATTCTTTATAATGTTCAGCGACTTTTCCCTGTTCATTGTTACCCTTATGAATAAAAATTCGGTATTTGAAAGTAAGGTTCTCTCCTTGCGGGATCGTTATATTTCCAGTTCCTTTTGGTTTTTGTTCGAAATCTGAAACTCCGAAAGGATTAGCCGCGAATAATCCATAATCGCGAACATGCCACCATGTTGGATGTTTCGGATTTTGAGGATTATCGAAAATCGCTACGCCGACAATTTCTCCTTTGACCGGGCCGTAATAATCGCACCAGCTTGCGCGTTTGCCCCATGCATCGCCGTCTTTTATGCCTTCACTGTTTATAATATGTCCCTGTGCTACGGCGCCTTTTAATCTCATCGTTGGAGTAAGACGAAGTGCCATTGTACCTTCTTTTGTGTCACCAAGGACAACCTGTCCTTCTGAAGCATGATAAGTCACTTCGAAATCGACTATCTTTGCGTCGGGCAAATCATAAAGTTTATGCATTCTTGTATCTGTACAAATTATTTTCCCATCAGCCGCGACATATTTATTTTGCGACTGGATAGTCGCCATATTTTTGCCTGTTTCAATAGTAAGAAACTTGTCATGTACGATATTCCCGTTTCTTGCGCCATCGGTCCAGAAATCAATCCCATTAATTGAGCCATGCGCATACCATAACGAACGTTGATGCGGATGGTCCTTTTCTTCGTTTTCACCATCCTTCATAGGCCAGTTGCGTGTGACACCGAATCCGGTCGGGCCAATCAGGGGATAGAAGTAGGGCCTTTGGCCGTCCTTATAGCAATATTCAGTAAATACTTTACCATTGAATTCTACCGTTACTTTTTCTTCGGTTTTGGTGATTTTTACACCAACATCGTTTTTATCCGGAGCATTTACAGATAGACTTGTCCCTGTGATAACCTGACTTCCAGATGAAGTTTCCTGATTTATTGCAAAAACTTTACAAAGTGGACTCGCGGCGATAACAGCGGCACTACATACTGATTTTGCAAGGAAATCCCGGCGTGAAGTATCTGGTATATTCATGTTTGACCTTCTCCTTTTAATAGAATTCAAACTGTCACAGGTTATTTATACTTAAGTATAAAAATTATCTTTTATTAAAAAGCGATTGTCAAACGAATTCCTGACTTTTGAATTCAAAACAGACCATTTTTACTGAATATTTATAATTCACGAATATAAAATTCATATCAATTATTTTTTTCATAAATGATTTTGCAGTTTTAATATAATCTGAATGATTTCGAATAGAAAACGGATTCGGCTTTATGCGATTCAGGGCAATATTTTTTGTTTTACATAGACTTACTACGAGTATAAAATACCCATTGAGATTTTATCCTGATGTTCTGGGCAAAGAGTGAAGGAATTTTGAGTGCTTCATATTTATAAACATTTGAAAGAGTCGGGACAAAGCGTATGAGAAAAATATATATCATTTTGTTTATTCATATTGTTCTTATGCTGCTTGCAGCTTCAGATTTCAATTTTATTCCATACGTAATAAAAGGAAAAGTTGTACACTTTAGCTATTGGGAATATTCATATCGAAATGGTTTTGGACATACGTTTTATAGTTTCTATTCATTATCAGAGGTATTAACCTACATCGGAGCATACGCGGCGGGAATAATTTTGTTTGCCGCCGTTTATCACAAAGGTTTAAGATTTTCCGGCTCACTTGGTTTTGGCGTATGCTGTCTTGGTTTGGTTTCATTCTTAATCGAAGGTTTTCATTGGATATTCAAGTATAATATGTCCCTGATAGCATCCTTTCCAATTATACTTTTTGTTTTATGGTTTATAGTTATGCCATATCTTTTCAAGATAAGTACACATAATCTGGTAACCGATCAAATTACAAAGGAAAATTTAGTATGAAAAAAAGTATTTTACGACATTCATATCAAAAGAGAAAATTGCTTGCGTTTTTTATTATTAGTTTATATTTACTTTGCTGTAACAACACATGTTTTGCATTCAAAGTAGGCCCGGGTTTCTTTTTCTATTCGAACTATGAATTAGTAAAAATGGCCGATGATATTCTATTGGTTACACCTGAAAGTAATATCAGGGAGTATAATTTGCGCTTCACGATAATATCGAGTCTCAAAGGAACCTATAAATCCAAGGAGATTATAGGGTACGGAACCTTAGATCCAAATGAATATAAAGGAGCCAGTCAAAGAGGGGAATTTTCACGAGCCAGGCCTGGTACTTATAGTGGTACCGGTAAAGCTTATGATTATCTGATAGGAAAGCAGTATCTTATTTTTGTTAAGAAACAGAAAGTATATTCAGGATTAGATCAAACTTTTTTTGAGAAACAGATAGAAGGAGAATATATTTGGGAAGTGGGAGTGCATTATTTGAGCCGTGATCGTGAAGAAGTTTCTGGCGAAGATGATCCATGGGTAAAAGCAGTCAAGTTATATATGAAAATAGCCAAACTAAATGACTATGAAGCCGAAAAGTCTGAATTAAAAAAACTTTTAAATTCACCCACAAACGCACCTGTCGGTGTAGTTGATGATATCAAAAGACATTTCGAAGCTATAACACCAATGAAATCATATGAAGACTTGGTCCTTTTGAGAAATAATCTGAAAACAGATAAGGACCGTGATAAATGCGTTCTGGCAATGATGGCTGCTTTGTATCCTGAAGCTTTTGACTTAGTTTGTAAAGAACATCCGAACGATGAAAAATATTTCTTTGAGGTAAAACATCCTGAGCGGAGTAAAAGGTGGTTGGAAATTTTCTCGAAAATTGAATCTGAGGACAGTAAAAGAGATGCCCTGAAATTACTATTGGCTAATGTTACTGAAGAGGAAGAAGATAAAGTATTGCCCTTCATTAAGTATGTTGACCAGACCAGTTATTCTGGTGAATTGCTGGCCAGGTGGATCGTTGAGCATCCCAATGAAGAAAGAATAGCTGTACTGAAAGAATGTGTTGGCAACGACTATAAATCTAAATGGAGAATGGCCGAGCCACTGGCTCATTTTGGTGACAAAGAAATACTTGACTGGGCCATTAAGCAATTAGAATCGGACGACTATACAATCCCGGTTCATGTTATTGGCTACTCACCGAGACCAGAAGCATTGCAGGCCGCTAAGAAAATTATCGCAAGTGGAGAAAAGAATCGCATAGATATATTACGTTACGCTATTATAAATGATTCAAATAAAAGTCCTCATCGAACCGAGATTATGGCTATGTTTGATTCATCTGTAAAGACTGAAAAAAAGAAATAGAGAACACTCCACTGAAGCGATGATATGGGGTATATTTTTAGAAAGAAGTATGCATAACCTGGAAACGAAGCAAATTACAGAGAAAACTTCCTGATTCAGGTGTAACAATTTGTAAATTATTTTGTTATTGGTTGATAATGTGAAAGAGTCTGTATGAAACAGAAAACAGCATTTTTTTTAACATTTGTTTTTGCAGTTATACTGACTACAATGGTCTTGGGATATTATTTCCTTTTAATAAATATAGGATGGAGGTTAACTTCGCCACATTTGATGGTAATAGCAGGTTTCAAGGATGGCAATCATATTTATCTCTATCAAAGTGGTTTTCAGGATAGAGATGTGAGTCTTTGCATTCCACTCGCACAGGGATTCACAAAAATTAAACGTATTGCGAGTTGGAGATATTCTGAATTTGATGCTATTTGTTCAAAAGACAGATCCGTTATCGCATTTGAACTGAATGACTATTTTGTTGCGGCTTATGATTTCAAAACTGGAGATGCAATTACTATTACCCAAACCTATCACAGCGATGGGAAAGAACCAACAAGTAACTCAAAAGAAGTCGATATTGAGATTGCAAACTTAATTAATAGCAGAGGCGGCATAGGAAATGTTGTAGCGTGTACTTATGATACTTATGTTGGAATGACGTATAGAGACTGGAAGAACTTTCTCGAAGGTTTAAAAGCCGGTGAACAAGATACTTCTTCGACAGGTCTATAATGGAAACTTATAAAGGGAAACAGAATGAAAAAAAGTAGGCGAGAAGCTTCTTGGTCTGGAAATTGAAAATCTCATGGAGCCGATAATAGATATTGGGTGCGGCTCACAGGCAAATCTGGTTCGTCACATATGTAAACAAAAAGACAATGTGCTCGGTATCGACAGAAAAATTGATTACAAATCCGTTCATACAAAAGAAATTGACTGGTTGGAATTTAATTTCGCACCATGTTTTTATGGTACTATAATTGCAAATATGAGTTTTTCGAATCATCTCGTATATCACATGCAAAATAAGACAGAGCATCTTCAGGCATTTATATCAAAATATAAAGAGATTCTTGCATCACTCAAAAAAGGGGGCGTATTTGTTTACGCACCTTCACTTCCTTTTATCGAAGAAAGGTTAAACCGGGCAAAATATTCTGTATATGCAGCTGATTGGGGAAATAACAACAGAGTCACGAAGATACAATGTAATGCTGTGTAATAAATACATTTATATGAATTACCCATTATAAAAATTATTGTACAAAAGATGGTAATATAAAAACTAATATTTTTTATTGCATGAAGTTAGCTATCGTATAAAATACATATCACTAATATGTTCTGACGTTTAGGAGTAAGAATAGAAGTTCTGAATATGATTTGAGTTTAGTTCAAAAATAGAAATCTGTTAATTTAGGGAGATAAATGATTATGGACAGAAGGACGTTAAAAACATCAATTCAGTCAGCATTAGTTATTTTAATTACTTTCACTTTGTTTTCCTGTGCTTCGAAAACTGCAAAAAAATCGGAGGCTTTTTCTGTTCAGATAAAAGACAAGCCTTTGACTTTCTGTAATCCAATCAACGTGATTGCAGGTTCAGCGAGAGCAGGCAGGATGGGAGAGCCGGTTGTCGTCCTTTACAAGGATGATTATTACCTGTTTACCGGCAGCGGATACTATTATTCGAATAATATGAGGGACTGGACATACGTAAATGCTCAGAATTTTCCAAGGGGAGTTCCATCATGTGCAACCGACGGCGAAACTATGTATGCGTGTGGAATGAACTCAAGGAATGTATTCTCAAGCACTGATCCCAAGAGCGGCGTATGGACACAGGCAGGCACTTTCGATAGTGACAGGTACGGCGATGCTGACTTGTTTATAGATGATGACGGCAGGTTCTATATGTATTATGGATGGTCTCAGCTTATGCCTTTCAAGGCGGTTGAGCTTGACCCTAAAACATTTAAAGAAATCGGAGAACCTGTAGTCTGTTTCTTTGGTAATTATAAAGAGAATGGTTTTGAGCGAAGAAGACCTCATGATCTGATATTTCCATATTTCAATCACAGGCCGTATTTCCCGGAAGAATATCCATGGATAGAAGGACCCTGGATGATAAAACACAACGGCAAGTACTATCTGCAATACGCGGCAATCGGTTTGGAATTCGCCTCTTATTCGCATGGTGTGTATGAGAGTGACAGTCCTCTCGGACCATTCGAGTATTCGCCGCACAATCCGCTTACTTTCAAAACAACCGGATTTATGGTCGGTGCGGGACATGGCAGTACCTTCCATGATAGAAACGGTGATTTATGGACAATTTGCATGGTCCCTTCATTCTATGGCGGCGGAAGGGGCGGTTCGGAGCTCGCGTTATTCCCGACCGCGGTAGATGCCCAGGGTGTCATGCACTCTAATACAGCATTCGGTGACTATCCGCAATACTATCCTGGCGTTAAGCAAAACGCGGTTGAAAATAACTTTACAGACTGGCTGCTCTTGTCCCTCAAAAAATATGTTGAAGTGTCTTCGACTCTCGAAGGATACGCGGCGGCTAACGCGGTGGATGAAGATATGATGACCCACTGGGCGGCCGCGACAGGTAATCCCGACGAATATATGACAGTTGATTTTGGCAAAGAATGTGATATTTACGCTATGCAGATTAATTTTGACCAGCAGCCGGATCCGAATACACAAGGCGGTGGTGCCAGGGGCGGCAGAGGTATGGGAGGATTTGGCGGCGGTGGTGGCATGGGTATGGGAATGGGCATGATGGGTATGAGAGGCGGCGCAGGCGGGGCTCCTGCACGTTATCAGTCCTATACCGTTCAGATTTCGAATGACAAAGAAAACTGGTCAACAATTCTTGACAAAAGTAATAACACACAGGACCTCAGGCACGATTACATAGAGCTTGAAAAACCTGTAAAAGCAAGATATGTAAAACTGGCCAACGTATTTACTCCGAGTGGAATGTTTGCGATTAAAGATTTCAGAATTTTTGGTAACGAGAATAAAGCTAAATTCACAAAGGTAAAAGATGTAATGGCTGCCCGTGACCTTGAGGACCCGCGTAACGCGACAATTACATGGAAGCCGGTACAAGACGCCGACGGTTATGTTCTTCGTTATGGAATTGAGCCTGACAAGCTTTATAATAACTATATGGTTTATGATGCGCATACGATATCAATTTACAGTCTGAACCGTGACGAAAAATATTATTTCGAGGTTGAGGCATTCGATAGCGGCACAGATTACTACAGGGAATACACCGAGCATACTATGGGACGCGGCGCGGAAATCGAGCTTTCAAGAGGTGGCGGCGGCGGAATGGGTATGAGAGGCGGTGCGTCTGAAAGAAAGATGACCTATGAAGGTATCAACGAATATGTATTTGATAATATCACACCGGGTACATACCGATTAAATCATACTTTCGGTCCGGTACTTTGGTCGGGACAATTAACCGAAGCTGAACTTATAGGCTCAAGTGATAAACCTACAGTGACAGCTGTGCTTACTGAAATCGGCGCAGGAACAAAGGTTCTCGGAAAGATGGAATTAAAAGTTATCCCTGGAGAAAGTAGTGGTAAAATCATTGTGACATTTAATTATGACAAATAAATAGTTCACCGCTGAGATCGCTGAGAACGCGGGGAAAAATAATAGCTGGAAAAAAGCATTTTAATAGTATTTTTTCTCTGCGGTCTTTGCGTTCTTGGCGGTTAATTTTTGATTAGTGGTTTTGTGAAAAGGATTTTGTTATGAAGAAGTTGTCGATTATTGTGTTGGTATTGAGTGCGATGTTATTAGTCTCGTGCTCAAGTATTGGTTTTAAGTCAGAATCGAACCCGGTCTTAAAAGTCGAAGGCGGCAAAATTGTCGGCGTTGAAATCCCAACAAAGGGAATCATCGCTTACAAGGGTGTCCCTTTTGCCGCTCCGCCGGTAGGGAACCTTCGCTGGCGTGAGCCGCAGCCGGTTGTACCGTGGGAAGGTGTAAAAGTAGCAGATAAATACGGTGCGGCTTCTGTACAAACTACATGGAATCCGGATAGTTTTTACGGCAGGGAATGGCGAGCCAGCGGCTCTGTTCCGTTCGAAGAAGATTGCCTCTATCTGAATATATGGACACCAGCGGCGGGACAGACCAATAAGAAACTCCCAGTCGCCATGTGGATTCACGGCGGCGGATATCGCGAAGGTTTCGGCTTCGAACCAGAAATGGATGGCGGCGAGGATTGGGCTTCACGCGGTGTCATTTTAGTACAGATTACTTATCGTCTCGGCATTTTCGGATTCTTCTCACATCCGCTTTTATCAGCCGAAAGCCCGCACAAAGTCTCCGGAAATTACGGCGTAATGGACCAGGCGGCGGCGCTGAAATGGATTCATAACAATATCAAACAGTTCGGCGGAAATCCTGATGATATCACAATTTTCGGCCAGAGCGCCGGTGCAGGAAGCGTCCAGACTTTATGTTCGTCACCTGTTGCAAAAGGACTTATCAGCAAGGCAATCAGTATGAGCGGCGGCGGCTTAAATGCGGTTGGCTCAAGTGGTGGTATTGGAAGAATCGCGACGACATTAGCGCAAGCTGAAGCTACCAACAAAACAATGATGGATAACGCCGGGAAAACAACCCTCGAACAAATGCGTGCACTATCGTTCGAGGAAATAACGGCGATGGCAAGCCAGGGCGGCGGCGGTCGAATGTTCTACAGCCCGATAATCGATAATTATTTCCTGACCGGTTCATTCAGTGACATGGCACGAGCCAATGAGATTCCTGATGTCCCTTACCTGTTCGGATGCACCGCGAACGATATGGGTGACATGACAAAGCCGATTGGTGATTTCTGCGCATTGCGTAACGAAAAGAGCAAGAAACCTGCTTACGCTTATATTTTCTCTCGCCAGTTGCCCGGCGAAAACGGCAGTGCTTTCCACTCATCTGATTTGTGGTATATATTCCATTCATTCAGACATAGCTGGAGACCTTTCACAAAAGGTGACGAAGCATTAAGCCTGCAAATGGTTGACTACTGGACGAACTTCGCCAAGTACGGCAATCCGAACGGCAAAGACGGTGGTATCTGGACTGCTTATACAAAAGAGAAACCGGAGTTCATGAATTTAGACGCCAATGAAAATGAAAAACTCTGTACAATGACCGCAACCCCGAAATTCCTCGGCAATGCGCCATTGAGATAGCAGTTAATAAAAACAGTATAAAAGTCAAAAAGGCACAAAGCTCAAGCTTTGTGCCTTTTTTTATAAAGCCATAAAGAAAAAGGGTGTGATTTATTGCACCGGTTCATTTAAATATTTTATCTGTCCTTTGAAATATATAAAATCAAATATAATTTCGGAAAACATTATCAAAAGAAATATCTGGAAATATAAAATGTTTTGTGATATTAGTATTGATATTACAAGGAAAAATATTTACATAATTTATGTAGTGCCAGAAATTCTGAAAAGGGCGGCGGATGTACGAACGTTTTGGCTTAACTTTAATGGTAACTCAGGAATGCAACCTTGCCTGTCGGTATTGCTATATTAAAACTCACCCGGGAAGTATGTCACAGGAAACAGGCGAAAAAGCAATTGCACGAGCAATCAGATCAATAAAAAAAGGCGGGCTTCTTGAACTTGGATTCTTTGGCGGAGAACCTTTTCTTGTTCATCAGATAATTACTTCAATAATTAAATTTGCCAGAAAACTCACAAGTGAAAATGATATTAGTTTAACGATTCCTATTACAACGAATGGCACAATATTAAATGATGAAGTATGGTCAATAATAACTGAGCCATATGTATATCTTTCTGTAAGTCTTGATGGTCGTCCTGAAACACATAATCGTAACAGGTATTTTCCAAATAAAAAGGGAAGTTATGGTATTGTTGTGAAAAATATAAAATCTCTGCTTGAGAGAAATGTCGAAATTAGAGTAGTTACAGTCGTAAGGCCAGAATCAGTCGAAAATGTTAAAGATGAAATTGAATATTTACGCGAGTTGGGAATTAGACATATAGAATTATCTCTTGATATATGGTCGTCATGGGATTCTGATGCATTGGAACATCTGCAAAAATCAATAACTTCATGTGCCAAATACTGGATTCAGGGATTACCTGATTATACATTGAACTGGTTCGATGACAAAGCGGCTCAACTCACAGATTCAGGAATTAAGCCGATAACCTGCGGCTTTGGAAAAGGAGATATTACCGTAACTCCTTCAGGGCATCTTTATCCATGTGAGCGTTTAGTTGAAGATGACAGGCTGGATAATCCCATGCGGCTTAAAGGGAATATTTTTGAAGGAGAAGATTTTTTATTTGGCGATAGAAGTGATTTGCGATATACTAAAGAATGTATAGAATGTGGGATTAAGGGCATGTGTAATACTACTTGCGGCTGTTGTAATTATGTGCGTTCAGGTGAAGTTGGCAAACCCGATAAATTACTATGTCTTTTTAATCAGTGGACTCTTTTGGAAACGAAACGAGTTCTTGAAAAAGCATTAATACAAGATAAAGGAGAATCAGAAAATGGCAGATGATATTAAAAATCAAAATGAGATAATCAGCGAGAATGATTCATCTGAACTTAAACCGGTTAAAAATCCATTCAAAAAAATTCTTTCTATCGGTTCAACAATTGCTGTTGGCGGAATTGTGATAGGAATCATTAGTCCAGTTTTCTTGACTACGAGAACAATGGGAGCTTCAAGAACGGCCCGATTGAGCTATGAACAAAAGAAAACGGAAATACAGCAGCAATTAGTGGAAGAAGTGCAGAAAGAGATTGATGAAAAACAATAAAACTCTTTTAACTAAAATATTCTGCTATGTTCGAAATCTTTTAGCTCTTGTTGGTTTAATCCTGATTATTTACCATTTATTTTTTAATGTCATGGTAATTTATTCTGATTCTATGGCGCCTACATTAAAGGGAACCGCAACAACACCGCGAGATTATATTCTTACCGAAAGAATATCGTATATTTTCAGGAAACCTCGCCGCTGGGAAATTATTAAATACACGACAGATGATGAATTATATACGAATGTGATGAAACGTATTGTCGCTCTTGATGGAGAGACAATTTCGATTAAGGACCACTGGATTTGCATAAATGGTGAACCTGTTGAACGACCTACCGGGCTTGACTTTTTGAAGTATTACGGTGTTGGAGAGTTGAATGATGGACGCGAAGTAAAATGTGACGGAGGCTATTTCATGTTAGGTGATGATTCGATGGATTCATATGATAGTCGATTTACAGGTATAGTAACACCGGATCGATTCGAAGGACGGGCAATAATGATTATCTGGCCGCCCTCACGAATACGTTTATTATAAATTCAAAACCTTTAGTTTGAGTTTTTCTTGCAAAAAAACTAATTTCCGATCATAATATTCTCTAAGAAATGAACCTGTATATTTTCGGATATGGAAAGATTTTGGGTGATTCTGTGAGACCGGAATTAAAAATAACTGACATGTCTTTTATGAGGGAAATGCAATGAGAAATCTGATATTACAATGCGCATTTGTTCTGTTTGTTTCATCATTCGTACTTGCTGCCGATTCGGATATTCGGCTTAATTCGCTTGGATTTCTGCCTGATGTGCCGAAAAAGGCTTCGATATGTTCGAAATGCTCCGAATTCATTGTGAAAAAAGCA
>CAZMPL010000036.1:0-844 GCA_964567805.1 uncultured Pirellulales bacterium
TTCCGCACTTGATGCGGAATCCAGAATTTTAAACTGGATACCCGCCAGCGCGGGTATGACAAAGTATTAACCTGCCTTTTTATCTCCCTAAGTTTTTGTAGGGTGTGCTGTGCACACCAATTTAAAATGAAGGTGTGCACAGCACACCTCCGCAAGGAGCCCATGGGGCCTACGGATTTTTTGCACATTTTAACTTACACTATGAAAACATCTGTTTGAAATGGACCTCTGCTTTTAAAATAAAAAAAGCGGGTGATGAGAATCGAACTCACGTAGCCAGCTTGGAAGGCTGGAGCTTTACCCCTAAGCTACACCCGCAAAGCAAATAATTATTGCCTAAGCGACGTATATACTTTACAATTCTATTGAAATAGGTCAAGAAAAATTTTACAGGAATTGAAAATGAGTATAACAGAACTGGCAAAATCGGCGAAAAACGCGTCAATAAGCCTCGCTGCCGTCAAAACCAAAGAAAAAAATAACGCCCTTTCCGAAATCGGCAAGGCTCTTAGAAACAATACAAAGGCAATCATCGAAGCAAATAAGCTCGATTTACAAGCCGCACAGAAAAATAATTTAGCCGCCCCGCTGCTCAAACGCCTGAAATTCGATGAATCCAAAATCGAGCAGGTTATCGCGGGCATCGAGAGCCTTATAAAGCTTGAAGACCCGGTCGGCCAGACTCTTTCCGCTCTGGAACTCGATGAAGGTCTGGAACTTTATAAAGTAACCTGCCCTATCGGAGTTATAGGAATAGTTTTCGAGTCGCGGCCTGATGCGCTGGTTCAAATTTCCACTTTATGCCTCAAAAGCGGCAACGCCGTCCTTCTAAAAGGCGGCAGCG
>CAZMPL010000036.1:854-14385 GCA_964567805.1 uncultured Pirellulales bacterium
TTCTTACCGACACAATCGCTCAGGCGACTAAAAAAGCCGGCCTGCCCGAAGGTTGGATTCAATTGCTCGAAACCCGCGAAGACGTAGCGGCTATGCTCGCTCTCGACGAATATATCGACCTTATAATTCCACGCGGCTCGAACGAGTTCGTACGCTACATTATGAATAATACGAATATTCCGGTTCTCGGACACGCGGACGGAATCTGCCATGTCTATGTCGATAGCGATGCGGATATCGATATGGCGGTAAAAATAACAGTCGATTCGAAATGCCAGTACGTAGCGGTCTGCAACGCGGCGGAGACCTTGCTCGTCCATAAAAAAATCGCTAACAAATTCTTACCCAAAGTTCAGGAAGCATTAGAAAGAAACGGATGTAAACTTCGAGGCTGTGAAAAAACCGACGCGATTATCGACGTAGAACCAGCTACCGAAAAAGACTGGTCAACCGAATATCTCGATTACATCATTTCGATAAAAGTCGTCGATGGTATAGATGAAGCTATAACTCATATTAACAAGTACGGCTCGAAACATACCGACGCGATAGTTACCTCGAACAAAGACAAAGCTGAAAAGTTCATGTCACTTGTCGATTCTGCGGACGTATTCTGGAATTGCAGCACGCGTTTCAGCGATGGTTACCGCTACGGCTTAGGCGCAGAAGTTGGCATAAGCACAAACAAAATCCACGCCCGCGGCCCGGTAGGACTCGAAGGACTGATTATCTACAAATACAAACTAATCGGCACCGGCCAAACAGTATCCGAATACTCCGGACCGAATGCAAAAAAATTTACACATAAAAAGCTGTAAGTAGCGCTTAGTGACTTGTGATTAGTGGTTAGGGAAATGTCATTGCGAAGGAGTCCAATTGGGACGAGTGTGGCAATCTTCAAACGTGATTTTATGTTTTCCTAAACGCCATTTTCTCCGCTTGCAAATAGTACGCTTTTTCAATCAGGTCAGAATTTGATGACAATTCACCGAAAAGTTCCGGCTCAAGTTTGTGCAAGCGTACCAGCCGCTGCAAAGTCTTTTCGTGTGATTCTGTTGCTCCATCGCTCAGGATATGAGTAATTCGTAAATCCGGCTTAATTTTCTTTAACTGCCTGCAAACAAGAATTGTCCGGTGACAATCTAAAGGCTCGGATTCAGCGCACATTAACGCAACCTTACGCTTCTCGGCTTCCTGTATTACCCGCTCAAGTCCTACTTGAAATATCGGCAGCCTGGCGATAAGCTCGAATTTCACCCGTCCATCGACATAGCAGTTTTCTTCGTTTCTCTTTCCCCCAAGCTCCTTGCCAAGAAAGATATATTCTATCCCCCTGCTTTTCATTGATTTTTCCAGAGTATCCTTATTATACTGTGGGCAATACCTGCTATACGGCGCAGACCTTACATCAATTACAGCTTTTATTTTCTGCGATCCAAGCAACTCAAAAAATTGTTCAATCGAGTGATTTGAATGACCAATTGTAAACAATTCATACATTATAAGATTCAGACATTAATTATTTCTGTTCCGCTTTTGCTTTATCAAGTATTTCCTGGAATTTTTTGTCCATTCTTTGTTGTGATTTTTTGGCCGTGATATTGCCGATTATTGACATCAAAAGATAAATACATCCAATAATCAGACCTACCCAGAAAACAACCGCTAATGCAAAACCTAATAGACCAGTAAAGCCCAACAAACATAAAGCTATTAAAAACAGAAGCAGAATATTAATCTGAAATAACTGATATTCTATTCTGTCAAGTCGCTTTCTAAGTCGATTTCCATTTTGCATGAAAAAAACTCCAATTTCCTATATCCTCAACTATTTTCGGCACAAAAACCAGACACAGGCTCTCTGCTTCTAAAACTACACCAGAATCCTATTTATGTCAAACGATTCTTAAAAAAACACTATCTATTGCATAAAATAGAGCTTTAGCGTAAAATTTATGAAATGTGGTGCGGGGTATATTGCACCCTACGAATTATCATTCTGAACGAAGTGAAGAATCTAGGTTAAATCACTTTTGTAAGCCAGATGCTTCGTTTCACTCAGCATGACAAAATATTAAGAAATTGGTGCGTTAGCACGCACCCTACTAAATACTAAAGACTAAATTATGCGAAATTTTGAGAAGGCAAAACGAGTAGTAATAAAAATCGGCACGAATACTTTGACCAAAGATTCCGGCGTAAATACGGCTTATGTGAGCAAAATTGCGAAACAGGTCAGCGAGCTTCTCGCTGCCGGGAAACAGGCCGTGATAATTACTTCCGGCGCAATAGGAATGGGTGCGGGTCAACTCAAGCTCACTACCCGGCCAAAGGAAATGGAAATGAGACAGGCTTGTGCCGCAATAGGTCAGCCGTTATTGATGGCTGAATACAGGAAAGCCTTCCTTCGTTATAATATAATTGTCGCTCAGGTTTTATTGACCGCCGAGGTTTTGAGCAATCGCAAAACATATCTTAACCTTCGTAATTCAATCGAAACGCTGATAAACTTAGGGGTGGTTCCAATTCTTAACGAAAACGACAGCATAAGCACGGCGGAGATTGGTACGGCATTTGGTGACAACGATAAACTAAGCGCACTTGTAGCAAGCAAAATCGACGCTGACCTCCTAATAATGTTAAGTGACATCGATGCGCTTTATGATAAAAATCCAAGGGAATTTCCTGACGCTAAACCGATACATACAGTTTTTGAGATTACCGAAAGCATCATGAACAGCGCCGGCGATAAAGGGAGTATTCACAGTACGGGTGGAATGAAAACCAAGATCGAAGCGGCGAAAATCGCTTCCAATGCAGGATGCAGAATTGTTCTGGCAAACGGCCAGGAAAAAAATATTATCTGCAGGATAATTAAAGGCGAGGAAATCGGTACGATTTTCATGCCAAAAAGGAAACTTTCCAACAGGAAAAGGTGGATTCTCAACAGCAAAGCTATGGGAACGATATTTATTGACGCCGGTGCTATGAAAGCGATTCAAAACAATAAAAGCCTTCTGCCCAGCGGCGTAACATCTGTCAAGGGTACTTTCAATGACGGTGATGTCGTTATGATTAACGACAATGTAAAAGCAGTAACAAGTATCACAAGCGCTCAGCTAAATGAATTAGCGGGAAAACACAGCAGGGAAATTAAAAAGCTCCTCGGCCCCGAACACCGCGATGTTGTCGCTATCCCGGAAGATATTGTTTTTATTGATCCCGGGACTGAAATAAAATAATATCCTTTTGTCCATGACTACTTCCGATCATAAGTGAAAATCTCCCGCAGCTTCCGGCTGATATAATATTTTTGTAATACATATCCGGCTGAATATTGAATCTCCTGCTTTGCGTCCTAATACAGATAATCCGATTGGACTCAAAATTGAGACATCGAACTGCTCAAATCCAGGTTCATATTCCATCAAAGCAGTAGCTGGAAATACAAGAGTAACAATCATTTTTTCGTGGTTTTCTGAATCCAGAAGCTCAATTCTGGAATTCATAGTAACACAGTCCGGCTTAATATGTTCGGATGAAACTATTTTCGCTTTTTCAAGAAACAACTGTAATTTATCAAGCCATATCCCTATGTCACTCGAAGAATTACCTGCTGTAATTATCAATGTTTTCAAACGTTTGGCATCAAACTCAGTAATTTCAATCTTGTCTTTTTTAAGAATATGCATAATTAGCCCATCCATTTTCAATGAACTTAACAACTATTATTACGTTCAATTTTTACCCGGCCGACATCAATAAGATCGGACACTATTATGTAATCGCCTTTATGATTAGCCTCAAGGTATATATTTTTTTGTTGAGAATGTTTCTTAAACTCATGAAGAACCGCCTGCTTGGCATTACTTAAACCATCCACATCAATTTTAAAACCGATTATTTTATTATCTTTGTAAATCGTCATTTCAATATTCCATTCAGTCATGAACTTCTTGTCCTTAAAAAATATAGTTCAACCTTACAAACTCTACATGGATCTTTTCCTGTTTGCTTCAGGCTGATACAGTATTTCGCTGATTATGAAATGCTGTACGTCCTGATATACCCTTAATTTCAATACATCCTTTAATTTTCGACCCAGCAAAAATATTCCCAGTTCGCTCAATACAGAAATTTTATTTCGCAGCAGATTAGCTTCTTCCGGAAATACAAGACTGTAATTTTCCTGCTTGTTGTTATCGGGACTCCTTAACCTTACAGAAGAATTCATTGTTATAATATCAGCAGCAATTTCGTTCCATGGAATAACCTTCGACCTATGGAGTCTTGCTTTTAGAAGTTTTATGATTTTCAGCTTTTCATGGCTGCTTTCATTTAAAGTACAGCTTGCGATAAGTTCTTCGAGACGTACCATATCGAAATTTGTAATGTATATAATTCTTTCTTTCATAGAACAGTCTTAAGTTCTTCTTTATTGGTATAAATCACCCTCAGATTCGGGCTGATACAACATCTCCTTTATCTTCAATTTTCTAACGCCGCTGGGGACTTCCCATTTAATTACATCCCCTACTTTGTAACCCAGTAAAGCTGTACCGACCGGGGCTAAAACAGAAACCTTCCCTGCTTCCAAGTCCGCATCGGAAGGAAAAACAACCTGGCAGGAAAACTCATGCTGTGTATTTAAATCTTTTAGCAAAACACGGCTGTTCATTGTCACGATATTGCCGTTAATTTTTGTGGGAGAAACTATCTTTGCCCTGTCAATTTCGTTTCTAAGCTTGTCAATAAATCCGTGATCCTTTGTATTTTCTTTCCGGATGTTATCGATCATTTCATTCAGTTTGCCGAAATCGAATTCCGTTATAAAAATATTATTGTTGTTTCGCATTTTTTAACCTTTCACTTCAAATCATTATTCCTTGTCATCCTTCCAGACCGCAGAGAACCTCGTTTAATCTGGATATAAGGAAATACAGCAACATCATTATCAGAATTCGGATAAGATAAAACACCTCTTATTTGTGAATCGTTCCAGTCGCATTTCCATATATTATCGTTAGAAAAGATTTCTTTTGAATTGTTCTGGTTTTTATGTGTTGATTTCATGATATTTTTACCTTTAAATTGTATTTAATAACCAGTGTACACAGATTTCACGTGTTTTATAAAGACACATAATTTTTCATTTCATTTATATTTCAGTAATAAAAATAAACATATCCATCTTCGGCCCATTTGAAAAACAGCGCAATAAAAAAGCCGGCGATTGGAGCCGGCGTTTCTTTTTTCATAAAGCTATTCCGTCACCGCCATAAAACTCTGATATCCCTGTATGTGCTGAAATCAGCTAAAATATCCCGTGGACTGTGCAGAGAAAACAGGTATATAATCAACCACGGCATCGAATTCAGACAAACAGCGGAATGCCTGAAATCTATCCAGTTTGATAAAGCGAAATAGATTGCCTGTTTCATATAATTCATTTTATATTCTTCCAATATTTTTTTTCTACCAATTAAATCCCTGTTAAAAAGCTCAATTACATTCAAAACCCATTACAGCTTATAATGCTGATTATCTTCCGGCTGATAATATATCCGGGCAATTCGCAAATTTTTCTTTTGAGTTTTATCCAAATAATCAACTTCATCCCCAACTTTTAAACCTAAAATTGCTACTCCTATATCAGAAATAACCGAAAGTTTATCATTTTCAGAAGAAGCTTCATTTGGATAAACAAGCCAGAAATCCATATCTTGATTTTCATCCAAATCGGTAACTCTAACTTGACAATTCATCGTTACCAGATAAGGCGGAGCTGCCTTTTGCGTAATAATAGAAGCAGTATCGATCTTGTTTTCAAGCTGTTTTAATAACGCGGCATCATCTCTGGACAGCCCTGTCGTTTTTGGGAGAACATTTTTAAGCCTTTTCTTATCAAAGTTTGTTACATAAATCGTTTTATTTTTCATATTTATACTCCAAGCTAATCAACATAATTATCCGGGATGACGCTAAAAACCATCGGTAAGAAATAATATTATTCTTACTTGGTTTTATATCCTGGCCGTATAGTATTTCCTTATGTTCTGTTATCTATTATTTTATATTATGCGCAAAAAAAAACCGGCAAAAGCCGGCTCGATTTCTGTAATATAAGCCGGCGCATTATGTAATACATTCGTAAACGCTTACAAAAAGCTCAAAGATTAATGAAAATATAATTTTCTGTTCCATATAAATAAATTCTCCCCTGTCCGGGAGCCGATTCAATTACAACTTTTAATATCTAATAGTTATTATAATACAATAATTCTATCTGTCAAGCCCCGTTTTGTCAAGACTCCTCTTGATTACCCAGACTTATGTTAGTTGAAACGTTGGAAATAAGTAAGAAAAGTATAAAAAGCTATTTCTTTTTTGCGACTTTTTTAGCTTTTTGGGCGGGTGTTTTTTTTGCTTCTTTCTTTTTATCTCTGCAGCCACATGTTTTGCACATATTATGCCCTTCCATTACAAAACTATAAACTATTGTCCCTTCTATACAATAATATAATAATCGGCACATAGATATAAATCTATCCAGATTTTTTTTATCACAATATTTTTGTAAATACCTGTTGTGCTCCAATACGATAGCTTGACAATATGGCTGATATAGACAACAATACCGACAATAATTCTTCTTAGAATAATTTATATAGTAGTCAGAATGGCAAAACTTACCAAACAACTCGGTTTATTGGATGTATTTTCCCTTGCATCCGGCGCGATGATAAGTTCAGGCTTATTCATTTTACCTGCTCTTGCATATTCCAAAACAGGTCCGGCGGTTATTCTATCCTATCTTATCGCCTCATTAATTATACTTCCAAGCGTTTTAAGCAAATCGGAACTGGCAACAGCTATGCCGCGAGCGGGCGGAACTTATTTCTTCGTCGAGAGAAGTTTCGGTTCGTTTTTCGGCCTGTTTTCAGGTTTCGCCAACTGGTTTTCCCTGGCTTTAAAAAGTGCCTTTGCAATCGTTGGAATGGCTTTAATAATCGAGACTATTTTCGAGACTAAGTTCAATCCAATACATTTGAAAGCGATCAGCGCAGCATGCTGTATTATTTTTACAATCCTGAATATTGTTAGTGTCAAGCACGCAAGCAAACTGCAAATCTTCCTTGTTATTATCCTATTGCTTATACTTTCCATATTTATTTTTTTCGGAATAGGCGAGACAAAAGCATATCGATATTCAGATTTTCTGAATAAAGGCTGGCTTGCAGTTTTTTCAACAGCAGGTCTTGTATTCATCAGTTATGGAGGACTTACTAAAGTCGCCAGTGTTGGCGAGGAAGTTAAAAATCCCGGCAGAAACATCCCTTTAGGTATGATTTTAGCATGGTTCATCGTGACTTTGTTTTACGTTGCGGTAGTAACAATTACTATAGGCGTTTTCGATAAACAAGAACTTGTCAAAGTAGAAAACGGCATTGAGCAAATTCAGACCAACCTGCCGATTTCTGATGCCGCAAAAAAATTTATGGGCTTACCCGGTTTTATCCTTCTTAGTATAGCGGCAATAGCGGCCTTTGTCACCACAGCTAACGGCGGAATCCTCGCTGCTTCACGCTGCCCAATGGCAATGAGCAGAGACGGCCTGCTCCCTGTTACACTGGCAAGAATCAATCATAAATATAAAACACCTCACTTAAGCATTATCCTTACTTCGGGATTTATGATAGCCGCTCTGATTTTTCTCGATATCGAATCCCTCGCGAAAACAGCCTCGACTCTTATGATAATACTTTTCATTCTCGATAATGCCAGTGTTATTATAATGAGAGAAAGCAGAATTCAAAGCTATCGGCCTCAGTTCAAATCACCTTTGTATCCCTATATACATATTATCGCAATTTTGGTTTACGGATTTTTAATTATCGATATGGGAAGAATCCCCCTGCTTATTACGGCAGGTTTTGTAGTTTTGAGTATAGTATGGTACTTTTCATATGCGTCCAAACGTGTAAGCAGAGCTTCAGCGGCAATGCATGTTGTTGAAAGAGTCACGTCAAGAGACCTCATAACAGTTACTCTTGAAAACGAGCTTCGTGACATTCTGATAGAACGTGATGAAATAATAGAAGACAGGTTCGATAAACTTATCAAGGAATGTGAGATTCTCGATATAGAAGGCAGGAAGACTGCCCAGCAGGTTTTCAAAACGATTTCAAAGATATTCGAAAAAAGACTTGGCATAAACGAATATATACTTTTCGAGAAATTTCTAAAACGTGAAGAAGAAGGCGGAACAGTAGTCCAGCCGGGCTTTGCCATACCGCATATAGTCATAGATGGCCAGAAGAAATTCGATATAATGCTCGTCAGGGCACGTGATGGAATCGATTTTGCGCATACTTCTGATCCTGTAAGCATTATGTTCGTTCTTGCAGGAACAAGAGATGAAAGAAATTATCATCTTCGTGCGCTTATGGCAATCGCTCAGATAGCACAGGATAAACATTTCGAGCGGCGATGGCTCTCTGCTCGTGACACTGAAACGATTCGTAATATAATCCTGCTTGCAACTCGAACAAGAGATACAAAAGAATAAAATGAAAATCGCAAGTTTTAATGTAAATTCGATACGTGCCAGATTACCGATTGTAACTCACTGGCTCACTGAAAATCAGCCTGATATCTTGTGCGTTCAGGAAACAAAAGTTCAGGACCATGATTTCCCGGGACAGGCATTTGATGAAATAAATTATCAATATGTTTTCAAGGGACAAAAAAGTTATAACGGTGTAGCAATTTTCAGCAAAGAAAAAACTGAGAATATAAGATATGGTTTTGATAAAGAACCAAAAGACGAACCTCGTTTAATAAGTGCACAAATCAACGGCGTAACAATTGTTAATTCTTATGTGCCGCAGGGTAACATGCCTGAATCGGAACAGTTCGAATATAAGCTGAACTGGTTTGACAGGCTGCTTGATTTTTTCGACTCGAATTTTCAGAATTCGGATTCTATTGTTTGGGTTGGCGATTTGAATATTGCTCCAGAGCCCATAGATGTTTATGACCCAGTCGGACTGCTCGGTCACGTTTGCTACCACCCGGATGTACATAAAGCATTACAAAAAGTTATGAAATGGGGCTTTATCGATATTTTTAGATTGCATTGCAAAGAAGCAGGCCAATATACATTCTGGGATTACAGGATGAGAAACACTTTCAAAAATAATATCGGCTGGAGAATCGACCACATTATGGCAACCAAACCTGTTGCTGATAAAAGTACGGCTTGTTATATCGACAAAAATCCACGCATGATGGAACGCCCGAGCGACCATACTCCTATTATCGCGGAATTCGATATATAGTAGTATTGCCAAACACAGAAAAGCAATTACAATAATAGCAATTATTAAAGATTATTAATTATTAAGGTTAAACAAAATGAAAACATCTCTTATTAAACACACTTTTTCAATGATATTTGTATTTCTCTTTTGTTTTATTATTGGTTCGAATCCAAATGTTTTGCGAGCATCTGAACCTAATGAATCAACTGTAAAAGAAAAAAATATCACGGATTTTAATCTGCCTATACAGAAACATTCTTTTCAAATAGGTCCCGAATTTTATTTCTTCGATTATCAAGAGCCGGACGGAATCACAGATAAAGGCGTGTTTTACGGTGGAACAATGAACTATACTTATCATAGTTGGGTTCCTGATTCGCTCACAGAACCTCTGCCGGAAGGAGGTCTTTTATTAAGCGGAGAATTCAGATTTGCTGCTGGAAATGCTGACTACGACGGCTCATTGACTGATGGAACGCCATATAAAATAAAGAATATCGAATACAATGCTTACGAAACAAGATTTTTATTCGGTTTCGATGTTTTGGATGAAGAATGGATTGCATCAATTTCTACTGGTTTGGGATATAGATACTCGAATGACGATAGTTCCTTCGACCCGGCAGGATATGAAAGAGAATCGAATTATCTTTACCTGCCGTTAGCATACCGGCTCGATTCTAAATATGAGAATAACTGGGCATGGGGTTTTACAATGGAAGCAGATTTCCTGATTCAAGGCCTGCAAAAAAGCCATATGAGTGATGTCGGCAATGTAGATATTGAAAACAAACAAAATGACGGATTCGGTTTGCGGGCATCCTTCAGAGTCCAAAAGCAAACACAAGCCGGAGTTCTTAT
Organism: uncultured Pirellulales bacterium; assembly: GCA_964567805.1. Taxonomy (GTDB): domain Bacteria; phylum Planctomycetota; class Phycisphaerae; order Sedimentisphaerales; family Anaerobacaceae; genus JAFGPS01. The sequence goes on from CAZMPL010000036.1 coordinate 11,039, forward strand.
TATAGAGCCTTTCGTCAGATACTGGGCGATAGATGATTCAGAATATAAATATATCGATCCATATTTATATTGGGAACCGAAAAACAGTACGACAGAAATTGGTTTGCAGCTTAAATGGCAATTCTAACAGATATAAAATTTTTATATTGATTGATTGTCTGAAGATTTCTGCTGTAAAAATACTTCTAATATTTCAGCGGCGGCGATTGCGTCGAGACGCTCTTTTTTCTTGCCTCTTGTAAATTGAGCCGGAGCGAGTTTTTCTTCAGCGGCGTAACTGCTAAGCCGCTCATCCTGTAAATAAATTGGGAGTTGTATTTCTTTTTTCAGCAGTTCCGCAAACTTCTCAGACATTTGTGCCTGTGAACCTTTCGAGTCATCCATGTTCAAAGGCAAGCCGACAACTATGGCCCCTATGTTCTCGGTTTTGATAATATTTATTATCTTTTCAAGAATCCCTTTTCGTGAATCAACAACCGCAAGAGGAGAAACAAAAGTCTCGCTTGGATCACAAATTGCCAGGCCGGTACGTCTGGTACCGTAATCAATTGAAAGATATCTCATAATATTAGTTCAGCGTACAGCGAATAGAAAAATCTGACCGCTAAACGCTCCACGCTAAGTTCATCTATAAATATTTATCGCCCTTGTTTTGTTTAATTGCTTCGAGGAGTTCCTTTATCCTATGTGTCTGGTCGATAGGACAAACAAAAGTCGCGTCGGGACTATGGGCGATAATAAAATTATCCAGCCCGATAGCAGCGATAAGATGTCCTTTATCTTCAGTGACAAAAATATTGTTTTTGCAATCCAGCAGCTCACTTTTTTCCGCAACAACAATATTATTATTTTCATCTGAATTTATAACATCAGCCAGAGCCGCAAAAGAACCCATATCGAGCCATGAGCAATCAAGCTTTATCGCAAAAATATTTTCCGCTTTCTCCATTACCGCATAATCGATACTAATTTTTGGTAGCTTAACGAACCATTCTTTTAAAACTTCCTGCTGAGCGGGAGTATGCCATGAATCGCGGATTTTCGCTAAAGGTTCCTTAGCTTCAGGCAGGAATTTTTCGAGATTAGCCTGGATGGTTTTTGCTTTCCAGACAAACATACCCGAATTCCAGAAATAGTTTCCATCTTCGAGATACTTTTGAGCGGTTTTCTCATCAGGTTTTTCTCTGAACGCTTCTACTGAATATATTTTGTTCCTGCAATCCTGAACTTTTTTAGAGTTCGAGCACTTGATATAACCAAGCGTGGTACTTGCGAACGTAGGTTTAATACCAAACGTTATCATTTTTTCAGGATTTTTATTTACGAAAGCAAGAGCATCATTAATCGCCTGCTGAAGAACCTCATCCGGCTTAATTATCTGGTCGGCGGTCATTACCGCAATTGTTGCATCAGGATCATACTTGTTCAGTATAGTTGAAATCAGTCCGATTGCTCCGGCCGTATCTCGAACGGCAGGCTCGGCAATTATATTATCCTGAACTAACTCAGTAAGATTTTCATTGACGACATCGACATAACCTGCGTTTGTAAGAACGATGATATTTCTCACGTCAAAAATCAGTTTCAGGCGGTCAAAACATTTGCGAAGCAATGTTTCTCCATCAAGAAGTTTCAAGACCTGTTTCGGCCGTTTTTCTCTGCTCAAAGGCCATAATCTCTTTCCACTGCCACCTGCTAATATTACCGCGTAATTCATTTTAAAACTCCATGTTACAGGAAAATCTTTCAAACAAGAAAGTTACCATCAATTTCAGTCTTCGCTTGTATTTTCTCTGCAAAGTCATCGTATGACATTCCGAGTGCTTTAGAATCTCCACTCTTTTCCATCAGAGCAAATGTAGCTTCCTTACCAAGTTCTACTGCCGGCTGGTCATAAGTATTTATCCCGAATAAAGCACCCGCAAAAGAGGTCGTGACTTCGTATAAGTATATGAATTGCCCTACGCTGTATGCGTCAACTTTATCGAAATTCACGGTAAGGCATGGACGCTGACTTTGTAATAACGCGTATTCAGTCGCCGCTTTTTCACTATTGAGCAGCATGCTCAAATTTTTCTCGGCAAGAAAACCGAGTTCAGGAGCACAATCCGGCGCAGGTCCTATCTCTACATCCTTTTCAAAGTTTTTCACATGGAGAAAGGTAAATATTTTATCGTTCGGTCCTTCACGATACAATTGCACCTGGCTATGCTGGTCTGTCGTTCCTAAAGCTTTAACCGGCGTAGGACCTACATAAACTTTTTCTCCTTTAAGATTAACTTCTTTTCCGAGACTTTCGGCCCAAATCTGTCTGTACCAATCTCCTAAATCTTTAAGTGCATATGAATACGGCATCATAACAGAAATATTTTTGCCGCGATTATAAAAATGATGCTGAATAGCCGCGTTAATTGCCGCTGGATTTTGCAGAAAATTTTCATTGCTTACCCGAACATCCATGTCACAGGCACCTTCGAGCAGAGATCCGATATCAATACCGCACATAGCCGCCCCGAATAATCCTACTGCGCTTAAGACACTGAATCTGCCCCCTACTCCATCGGGTACTTCAAGGTGCGGCAGCTTCAATTCATCTGCAATAGTGCGAAGCGTACCGCTTTTCGCGTCGGTAGTGGCAACTATATGATTAGGCAAACTATCACGACCGAGAATTTCCGAAACCATATCACATACAATCATAAACTGTGCAGCGGTTTCAGATGTACGACCCGATTTACTTATAACGTTAAAAACTGTTTTATCAAGCTTATCAGAAATCCAGTCTAAAAACGAACCGAATTGCAGCGGATCAACATTATCAAATACAAATAGCCTGGGACCTTCTCTCTGTATATCGTCAAGATTATACATGTATGAATTTAGCGCGGTCTGCAAAGCAATATTCCCAAGAGCCGAACCGCCAATTCCAAGTATAACAAGATTTTCACAATTTCCTTCATACTTTGCCGCCAAATCCTCAACTTCCTGTACGATTTGGGTATTGAAAGGCAGGTCCCTGTAAGGTGTCTTACCGGCTTTTCTTTCCTGGTTCAGCATGGAAATAATCGGAGATGTCTTCTTTGCCAATTCTTCCCACTGATTCGATGTAATACCATGCTCGCTGCCGATAACATCCGCCATTACATTCTTATAATAGAATCCGATCCTTGAATTACTCATTTCCCATACTCCTTATGAATTTCTCCATAAATTTTCACTTATCGACTTTTGTAAGATTGGCATATTTTAACATTAATGATTTAGTCTGCCCAGTATTAAATTGCACTTGTACTATACTATTAGCTCCCATGTCGACAAATTTTTTCACTCTTCCCAGTCCGAAAGAG
>CAZMPL010000036.1:14485-16861 GCA_964567805.1 uncultured Pirellulales bacterium
AGTTCATACAAAAACTGGGAAGGTATAGACCTGAGAGTTTGGCCGCGTATTGTGCGATACTTGGCGAAACTAATATACAAAGATGATTTCGCTCTTGTCATACCAACGAAAAATAATCGCCGCTCTTCCTCAAGCTCATCTTCATCTCCGGTGAGATTTGCCCTTTCGTGCGGCAAAATACCTTCTTCAAGACCAATTATAAATACATTATCGAATTCAAGTCCTTTTGCCGCGTGAAGAGTCATAAGCGCAACGCAATCAGTCGAGGTATCATAAGCGTCCGCATCACTGAAAAGCGAAATTTGCTGCAGGAAATCGAGTAGATTCGATTCTTCAAATTGCTGGTCGAATTTTGACGCGGCGTTTATTAATTCATTAACGTTTTCAATTGCATTCTGGCCTTCCACTCCCTCGGAGTGCAGCATTTGCTCCATACCGGATTCTTTGAAAACACGTTCGGCGATAGGAGCGGCCTTACCCGAAGCATCTTTCTGAAACTGCACAAGCATATTATGCAGAACTGCCAGTTTAGCCTGTACTCCTTTGGAAAGTGCGCTAATTTGTCCGGCTCTTCCCAATGCGTCGAACAATGAAATACCATTTTCCAAGGCAAAGCTTTTTGCTTTATCAATCGTTACTTTTCCTATGCCGCGAGAAGGAGTATTGATAATCCTTAAAAGCGAAACTTCGTCATCTGGATTAACTAAAACTTTCAGATACGCTAATATATCTTTGATTTCCTTCCTTCTGTAGAATTCCACGCCGCGAACTATCTGATATTTGATACTATTTCGGAACAATGCTTCTTCGATAATCCTGCTCATTGCGTTAACGCGATAAAAAACCGCGATATCTTTCAAAGAAACGCCCTTCAATACAAGGTTACGAACTCGCTCTGCAATCATTTGTGCTTCCTGTGCTTCGTCGGAACAGCCGGAAACATCCACAAAACCGGGCTCGCTTTTCGTAGGAACGAGAACTTTGACTTTTCTGTTTTTATTATACGCGATTAAGTTATCTGCTTTTCTCAGGATAGCCGCACCGCTGCGGAAATTTTCCTCGAGCTTAACTACCATCGCATTCGGATAGTCTGTTTCAAAAGCCAGTATATTGCGAATATCGGCGCCTCTCCAGCGATAGATTGACTGGTCGGGATCACCCGCGACACAAATATTGTTATGAGCACAGGCGAGATATTTAGCAATTGTGTATTGCGCATGATTCGTATCCTGGTATTCGTCAATCAGCAAATATTTATAGCGATTATTTAACTCGTTACGAACTTCCGTACAATCACGAAGCAGGAAAGCTACTTTCATGAGCAGGTCATCGAAATCCATGCCGTTACGCTCGCTCAGAAGTTTCTGATAGGTCGCATAAACTTTCGAAAGCTTGCTTGAAAAGAAATCGTATGCTTCGCTCTTGAAAGATTCCGGATCGACAAGTTTGTTTTTCAAAGTGGAAATCGCGTCAAGCATTCTCGAAGGTGTAAAACTGCCCGTATCGAGGTCGCACAATTTTATCGCTTCCTTAACACACTTAGCCTGGTCAGAATCATCATAAACAGTAAAACCCGGCTTGATATTTGCCTGAGCGGAATATTGCCTGAGAATCCTCACACATAAAGAGTGAAAAGTGCTTATATGCGCACCAGCACTCGAGCCGAGCGATATTGCTCGCTGTCTCATTTCTTCCGCAGCTTTATTCGTAAATGTTATCGCGCAGATATTATATGGCCGAACGCCCGATTCGATCAGCATTGCGATTCGATGTGTTATAACACGGGTTTTGCCGCTCCCCGGACCGGCTAATACAAGTAACGGACCATCCTTGTGATGGACCGCCTGACTCTGTGAGTCGGTTAGTTGTCTCATAGTTGCATTGTTCATAAGTATTATTGATTAGTCCGTAAAACTCGCTCATTGTCAAGTATTTAAAGTAATTATTTCGTACTTTGTTCTCTTTTCTTCAATTCTTCCATGAGTCTGTCGTAAAGCTCACGATTGTCCCGATATAACCTTCCAAGAAACAGGTTATTCCTGATGTATTCCGGAATCTGCTGGTCGTTAACAAAATCGACCATGGAAGCGAATTTAAGAGTATCAAAAGGCGGAATAGCCTGTCGGCCTTCCTTACCATACAAATCCACATAATGATCATACAGAAGCTTAGCAAGACTTTCATTTCCCACGGCGGCTTCTTCTTCACCGACGGCTATATTATAATAACCCTCTCTTAAAATAGCCGTTATCTGGTCCAGAGCATCTTCATAGCCATAATGAGTAAGCTCTTCTATCATTCTTGCCTGACAATATTCGCTGACCGAAACATCAAAATCAGGCGAAGGATACAATTTTTTCATTGTCTGGTAAATGT
>CAZMPL010000037.1:0-16612 GCA_964567805.1 uncultured Pirellulales bacterium
TATTTCTTTATTATTATTTTTACATGTTTGTGAGAGCATGTGAATATATTCAAATCAAAGAACCGGGCTGAATATTTTTATAAACTAAAGTTTCCATTATATTCATGTGTATTTTTTATTTCAAGTACACAATTCGTATTTTTTATTTTTTTATTATGGAAGTGTAAGCGGCTTCGAACATTCTAATACCGCCTGAGTCAAGACGAAGAATAAGCCCTTTCTCCGGATCAATGCCAATACAATTCCCTGAGAACTGTTTCTTATTATATGATAATTTAACTCGGTGACCTAATTGAATACTCAATTTACACCATTGCTCTATGATTGCTTTGCTGTTCTTTTCCGCGATTTCAAGCCAGTAATCCATAGAGAAAAGAAGTCTTTTGGCTAATCTTATACGGTCGCAAGTTGTTTTATTTTCTATATCAATACTTGTTGCGATGGAACGCAATTCATCAGGAAATGAAGTTTCTTTTTGGTGACAGTTAATTCCTATGCCGATGATGTATGTGTACGTATTATTCGTGATAATTGCTTCGAGTAAAATACCCGCGACTTTTTTTTCATTTATTAAAATGTCATTCGGCCATTTGATTTTTGCGTTTTTTCCGATTGCATCAGCGGCCGCTGCGGCACAAGTCAGTGAAAGCAGTTCGGTATTGATTTTTAAATCAGAAAGAATTATAGAACAGAGAATACTCTCTGAACGTTTACTGAGCCATTTATTGCCGATCCGGCCTCGACCGGCGTTTTGTTCTTCTGTAAAGATTGCCAGGCCGTTACAGTTTTTGTCACTGATGTATCTGCGCGCAACATCGTTTGTGCTTGAAGTGCTGTTGAAAACGAGAACTTTTCGCCCGATTATTTTTGTATTTAAGTTCGACTGAATTTCATCTACATCCAGCGGCTCAAGTTCTTTTTCCGGCATAACTCACCTGTCGAGTCCGATGTCGACCGCTGTTGCGGAATGTGTAATAGCGCCGATTGCGATTCTGTCCACGCCGCACTGAGCGATTGCTGAAACATTGCTCAACGTTACGTTTCCGGAAGCTTCGAGTAAAGGTTTTTTGTGTTTGCCGCACATTGCGTCACGCATTTCCACCGCGTGTTTCAATTGCCATTGTCCCATGTTGTCCAGCAATACAATATCGATACCTGGGATATCGAGTACGAGATTAAGCTGGTCATCGACATGGTCAACTTCCACCGCGATGAATTTAATATGTTTTATTTCTTTTGCTTTTTCAATAAGTTCTTTGAGTCTTGGCTGGAAATTCCTTCCGAGTTGCGCAAGGTGATTATCCTTGATAAGGATACCGTCGTACAGGCCTATTCGGTGGTTGTGTCCGCCGCCGCATCGTACTGCGTACTTCTCAAGTAATCGCCATCCGGGCATGGTCTTGCGTGTATCGTAAATTTTTGCTTTTGTTCCCTGAATTGCAAAGACGTATTTCTGTGTTGTCGTCGAAATGCCGCTTAGTCGCTGGAGAAAATTCAGCAGAATTCGTTCTGCACTTAACATCGCACGCAGGGGGCCTTCGATTGTACCAAGCTTCTGTCCGACATGAGCTGATTCTCCGTCATGGATTTTTATTTTCAGCTTTAATCTTTCGTCATAAAGCCTGAGTATCTCGGCTGCGATATCCATGCCGCAAACGACTATTTCTTCGCGTGATACAATATCGGCTTTCGCCTGTTCATCGTCATTAAAAAGAATTTCGCTTGTAATGTCACCAGTACCGTAGTCTTCTTCAATCGCCATTTTGATAAGAGGGCGAATTAGTTCCATATCTATTTTTGTTAGATCTTTTTCCATATTTAACCTTAAAATTTTGCCACAAAAAGGCACATCGCGGCGTAGCCGCAACCAAAATATTTTATACTATAAATCAAGTTCATCCTGTAAATCTCCCTCGGAGCCCAAGGGGCCTGTCAAAATATTAACCACGAATGAACACGAATAAACACTAATTATTTTTTCCTTTTTATTTGTTTCAAAGCAAGAAAATCCCTTTTCTTTCTTTTTGAATCCATAAGAACAAGCTCTGGCAGCTCTTTTAATTCTTTAAGCTGGTCACGCAAAAACGCTGCCCGCTCGAAATCGAGATTCTGAGCCGCTTCGAGCATTTCATTTTCTATTTGCGAAGCAATCTCGACCTTTTCATATTCATCTGCATCGAATTTAACTGCTTTTTGGGCGGTTTGTTTCGCTTTTAGCTGTTCGATCAGGCTGTTTCGTATTTCCTTTCGTATAGTTTCAGGCGTAATATTATGTTCACGATTATATTCTAATTGAATTTTACGGCGTCTCTCGGTTTCGTCAATGGCTTTTTGCATAGACTTTGTTATTACGTCCCCGTACAAAAATACTTTGGCGTTGACATTACGCGCGGTTCTGCCGATAGTTTGTATCAATGAAGTTTCACTTCTGAGGAATCCTTCCTTATCGGCATCAAGTATAGCTACTAACGAAACCTCAGGTAAATCGAGTCCTTCACGCAACAGATTTACACCCACAAGTACATCGAAATTACCGTGTCTAAGGTCATTGAGTATCTCGATTCGCTCGATTGTGTCGATTTCACTATGCAAATATTTGCATTTATAGCCTTTTTTGGAAATAAAACTCGCTAAATCTTCCGCCATTCTTTTGGTCAAAGTAGTAACGAGAACACGTTCTTTAACTTTTACCTTTTCTTCAATCTGGCTTAAAAGATGCGGAATTTGATTTTTCGCGGGAGATACGAAAATCTCCGGATCGATTAGCCCCGTAGGCCTGATAATCTGTTCTACAATTTCGCTCTCGGATTTTTCCAACTCTAACTGGCTTGGCGTCGCGGATACGAAAATCACTTTCGACCATATATTCTGAAATTCCTCGAACTGCAAAGGCCTGTTATCCAATGCGCTTGGTAATCTGAAACCATGCTCGATTAATGTTTCCTTGCGTTTCCTGTCACCGGCCCACATTGCTTTCAATTGTGGTATCGTAACGTGTGATTCGTCTATGAATAAAAGGAATTCTTTCGGGAAGTAATCTATCAGAGTATAAGGTCTCGAACCAAGAGGCTGGCCGGAAAAATGAGTCGCGTAATTTTCTATGCCGCTGCAATAACCGACTTCCTGCATCATCTCGACATCGTACATTGTCCTTGCTTCAAGACGCTGTGCTTCGAGAAGCTTGCCCTGGCCGCGGAGTTCTGTAAGCCTGTTCTTGAGCTCCTCTTTAATACTTTCAATTCCCGCTAATATTTTATCCTGCGGCATAACGTAATGTTGCGCAGGGTAAATGAATACCTGGTCTTCAATTGCAAGTGTTTCCGAAGAAACAGGATTAATGTAGCTTATCTTATCGATTTCATCGCCGAAATATTCTATACGAATCGCGAAAGATTCGTAGGATGGATGCAATTCGACACAATCGCCGCGTACCCTGAATGTTCCTCTCTGGAAGTCAAGGTCATTCCTCGAATATTGAATATCCGCGAACTGACCAAGCAGTTCATTTCGCTCTATGTGGTCACCTTTGCGAATTCCAACAACGCTTGCTTTGTATTCTTCAGGCGAGCCAAGACCAAAAATGCACGAAACGGACGCGACTATGATGCAGTCTTTTCTCGTTGACAAACTGGTTGTCGCCGAAAGTCTGAGCCTGTCGAGGTCACTGTTTTTCGATGCGTCTTTTTCGATATAAATATCGCGTTGAGGGATATATGCTTCCGGCTGGTAGTAATCGTAATAACTTACAAAATATTCGACCGCGTTTTTCGGGAACAACTCCTTGAATTCCTCATAAAGCTGAGCTGCTAACGTTTTGTTATGCGATATGATAAGAGCGGGGAGGTTGTACTGGGCGATTACATTTGCCATAGTAAATGTTTTGCCCGAGCCGGTAACGCCCATAAGTGTCTGGAATTTCTTGCCTTTGCGCAGACCTTCGACAAGCCTCTCAATCGCCTGAGGCTGGTCACCCGCCGGTTTATACTGGTTGTTTAACTTAAAAATACTCATATGCGGAAATATTCTACTTATTTCGAGAAAAAAACACACGTCAATTTTGTAAAAGTAAGAATATTGTAATATCTGTTCATTTTTGTCAATTATATTAATACGCGAAAGGGAAATTGCCCGGAATGATTGAAATTGATTTTAAGACAGAATAATAGGTATCTATTGTTATTCTGATGCTATTTTTTTCATGGCTTGATTAATGATTTCTTCCGGGTATTTCAAGTATTTAAGCAACTTTATAGCATTGCTTGTAGATGTAATACCCTCCTTGAGTTTGAAGTCGAATTTCAATCCTTTATCATCGACATCGTCTGTGAAATGGTAACTTTTAAATCCAAACTCGAGCATTTTGGCAAGTTCCAAATCATGTGTTGCCGTAATTACCAACGCATTATTTTCAAAGAGGTAACGCAAGATTTCAAATGAAGCGATTACCCGTTCCGCTGAGTTGGTTCCTCCTAATGGTTCATCGATAAGGCATAAGGTTAAAAATTCACACTGAGAAGCTTTTATCATTCTTAATAAATGTTCTGCTTCCATAAGATAATAACTTTTACCTTCAATCAAATTGTCTGACTCGTTTATTAATGAAATAATCCTGAAGAAATTTCCGCAATAGTAAGATGCAAAACATGTATAGATAGTCTGCGCAAGAAGAACGTTTATACCGAGTGTTCTTAAAAATGTAGTTTTGCCTGCCATGTTTGAACCGGTTATAGATATTCCCTTGTTTCTGATATTTATTGAGTTTGGAACTGGATTTGTCAATAAAGGGTGTATCGCATTTGTAATTACAAGTAATGGTTCCTGATCAGAGAAATTCGGTTCGGTATATTCAGAATGTTCTGTACGATACGAAGCTACCGATTGCAGAGTATCTAATTCTCCGATAAGGTTGTAGATTAACCTTATATCTTCTGTATGTGTGCGCATTTCATCCAGAACCGCATAGAAAATTCTTACATCTCTAAGGAAATAAGTATCTATATGAGCAGATAACAATGTTTGAACATCAGAACTGAAATAATTCTCCGGAGATAATAAGAATGTTTTAGAAGCAATTTTTTCAGCCGCGGATGCTGCTTTTTTAAGTTTCTCGCAATAGTCTTTTAAATCAGGATTATCGATTTTGGAGATATTTTGTGCTATACGAATCATTGAACCTAAGTATCTTATAGCATTTAATTGAAAAACCAGCCTTGCTCTTATTTTGTTGGTTATCAATAAATTAACAATATAAATAGGAAGGATTACTAAAATAAATCCAGACGCACCCCAAATAAACGGTACAGTTATAATTGAAACCAAAGCTAATAACGCCATAAACGAAAACAGAAATCTCTCTGAACTTGAAGGAGGTATTTTCCCATATACAAGAGAAGTGATTCCATTTCCTTTTTGTCTTCCAAGGTTGAGAAGTTTTAATTGTATCCACTCTCTTATTTCTTTATTGTTTTGAAAAAGGTGGATAATCTCATTTCTTTTTTTAAGTATTTTATCAGATAATATCGGTGTTCTTAGAATGCTATAAAGGATACACTCTCCCGGATTTGTCAATGTCCTGTCAATGCTGCTATAAATCTCATCCATATTTAAATCAGACCATGTCTGGTCATCTACAACAACGTTCCTGGTTTCATTATTATAGTGGAAATTTCGATATAAAATTTCTATTTCAGAGAAAACCCGATTTTTGTCTGACTTTTTTCCCCAGTTCTCTCTCAATAGTTCAATTTGTTTTTGTATAATATTTTTTTTGTAAATGATGATAATTAGAAATACTAACGGTATGAGCGATAGAAGTCCCCATGAAAAAAAGGGATTAATTTTTATGCTCAGAATAATAAAGACAATTGCAATACAAAGAGAAAAGCCTGTCAGGATTTTTAAAAGTACTGAAAAATTTCTCGCTGATAACAAACAATACTCAGTGAACATTTTTACAGATTTCATTAGCATAAAATAAATCTCCAGAAATCATCTGCTTACGTCTCACAACAATAACTGTATTAAAATAAATAGTACAGGTCAACGTTTTTTATTTTTGAGTTTTAGATTGAAATTTGGAGCGGACTTTTTATTGTACCTGATTCGGGAATGTAACAGCCGCCAGGAGGGCTTTGCCGTATTTTTGCCAGAGAAGTTGAGTATTAAGAATTGAATCGTTTTCGAACATTTCAAATGTAATGATTGGGATTCCCAATTCAACTCCGGCGTACGAACCGAGTGAGCCGGGCTGGGCACCGACTTTCTCAACAGGTAAATCGCAATATAAATCCATTTTTTGAGCGAGTTCTTCCGCCGGGCCATCGTAATCTATACATCCGTAAGGTTGATGAATGCTTACTATGCGTGCCGGCTTATATTGTTGAATCAAGGTATAGATAATGTGAGATTCAGGTTCCGAAAGGCCGGAAGGGCCGTAGTTCGGGTCATTTATTCGATTCTCCGCAGGAAAATTGCGGTTAATATCGACTTTATTGACATTTGCTCGCGTTTGATACGCCAAGCCATCGGGATTCGCTGCCGGAAGAATTACAACTTTGCGTCCTATAAGGATATTCTGGTTTTGATTTAGATAATCCGCAAGGTGATTTGCCAATTCAGGTCCGGCAGGTTCATCGCCATGTATTCCGGCTATAATAAAAGTTACGTCTTCACCATTTCCGAGAACGCTATACATTATCGGGCGATTTTCAACAGAAACTCCTGCAAAATGCTGTGGAAACGGTACTGAAAGCTTTGTAGTAGTGCCAAGCTTTGGTGATTCCGGCGACTGAACGCAGCCCGAAATAAATAAAACAGCGATAAATGTAATTATGGCTGCTTTTGCATATAAATCATGTCTTTTCAGTTTATTCATTTGTATCTTTAACGTTTAATCTAAATATTTTAATCGGTATTTTTCGATTAAATATGAAAAAATAACAATTGTCAACAAACAATAAATCACAAAAACAGTAAAATATATAAAGGTTTTTGTTGTATTATTAAATAGTTGAGATAACCAGAGGAATATGCTATTGTAATGGCCTTGAAAAAAACGATAAATTATAATAATGAACCTTTTTTATATCGAGGCAATAGATGAACGTATTATTACTCGGCAATGGGGGGCGTGAACATGCAATCGCGTGGAAATTAGCCCAGTCAAAGAAATTAGGAAAACTTTTTATTGCTCCCGGCAATCCCGGCACAGCTCAATGCGGACAAAATGTTCCGATAGATGTTTGCGATATCGCTAAACTTCTTGAATTTGCAAAACAGAATAAAGTCGAATTCGTAGTAGTCGGCCCGGAAGACCCGCTTGATGCCGGAGTAGTAGATGTGTTCGAAGCGGCGGGAATAAAAGCATTTGGACCGAGTGGTAAAGCCGCCAAGCTGGAATCTGATAAAGCATTTGCTAAGCAATTAATGCGCGCAAGTTGTGTCGCAACGGCGGAAGGTAGAATATTCGACAGATATAATGACGCAAAAGCCTATATCGCAAGTCGAGACGAAGCGGTTGTAATTAAAGCCGCCGGACTGGCCAAGGGAAAAGGTGTGTTTGTTTGTGACGACCCGGCTGATGGAATTTTAGCGGCTGAAAAAATAATGTGCGATAAAATTTTTGGCCCGGCGGGTGATGTAATTGTAGTAGAAGATAAACTCATCGGCGAGGAAGCTTCCATACTTGCTTTTGTCGATGGTCGAAATATTTATATGATGGAATCCGCGCAGGACCATAAACCTATAGGTGATGGTGATACCGGCCCGAATACAGGCGGAATGGGTGCTTATAGTCCTGCTCCTCTGGTTACGGATAAGTTGATGGACCAGATAACGCGCGAGATTATTGTTCCGACCGTAGATGGTATGAATAGAAATGATACTCCTTACAAGGGAGTTCTGTATGCCGGTATTATGGCTACCGCGGGCGGCGCAAGAGTGCTCGAGTTCAATGTACGTTTTGGCGACCCGGAGACTCAGCCGATATTAATGCGTTTGAAAAGCGATTTGCTTGAAGTATTACTTGCAGTAGCCGATTGCAAGCTCGATGAAGTCACTCTTAGATGGGACCCAAGACCTGCCGTTTGCGTTGTTATGTCTTCCCGCGGCTATCCGGGTGATTATAAAAAAGGATTCAAAATAACAGGATTGGAAGATGCGCAGAAACTTCAGGATGTTATGGTTTTTCATGCAGGTACGAAAGAAGAAAACGGAGATATTGTAACCAATGGCGGAAGAGTTCTTGGTGTAACTGCTTTGGGAGAAACAATTCAGGAAGCTCAGAAAAGAGCTTACGAAGCAGTAGATTTGATTAAGTTCGAAGGTGCTTACTGCAGGAGAGATATAGCAGATAAAGCCTTAAAAAAAAGAAGCAGATGAAAAAAGCTAAAAAAAATAAATCGAAATTCATAACCTTAATACGCTGGCTTAGTTCCATTTCGATTATGGCGGTTTTGTTATGGGTGATTTATATTTATGCTGGGAAATTGTTGTGTCAAATTGCTTTAGGGCAAATCGGAGAACTTACTAATACAAAAATAAAAGCCGGTTCCATAAAATTCATGTCAAATGGATCCGTTGTTTTTACTGACCTTGTAGTTGACCCGTGTAAAAGCAATGTAAGCAATTGTAATATAATCAGGGCGAAGAGATTATTTGCGAGTTTCGACAGGAAAAGTCTTTTTTTATTACAGCCAAGACTCAAAGTTCTTGATGTTAATGATTTTGTTTTTAACGCGGTCTATGATGTCGATTCAAACTGGTCTAATTTATCCGGCCTGAAAATAAAACCTTCAGGCGGGGGGTTCCATAAGGCACCTGATATTCATCTCGGTTCCGGAACTCTTCAATATATAAAAATCGTAAACGGCAGGGAAGAAATAGCTTTATCCGTACCTGTGGATGCTGATTTTGAGTCAAACCTGGAACCCCAGAAAATGTATCATTTTAACATTACCACCGCGTCACTGAGTTCTGGTTATGGATTAAGCCGCCTGCAGGGATATTGGAAGCCGGGACATATTATAGTTACCGGCGGTGTTTCTTCTTTAAGTGTACCTGAATTTGAGATGGCATGGTATATCAATGTTTCTGCCGCTGAATTTAAATACGATAAGGAAGAAAATTATTCTCTGGCTCTTACGATTAAAGATATGGAATCTTTAAGGAATAATGAACCAAACGCGCTTGATCTGGAAATTCCAACTTTTGCCAAAAAATATGGTTTCATGACGGCATTCCAGAAATTCATCGATACATATAAACCTAAGGGATTGATAGACGTAAACTTAAAAATGTCCGGCAATCTCCAGAAACTTGCAGATAGTACTATTGATGGTACAGTACATTGCAGGGATATTACATTTAACTATTCGAAATTTCCATATGAGATTAATCACCTGGTCGGGGATATTAATTTCACTCATGAACGCATATCGTTTGATAAACTTCAGGGAAAGCATGGTAATTCGGAATTATCGTTTGGCGGCTGGTATAAGAGTTTCGACGGGAATCGAGAGTATGAAGTAAATATTGCAAGTGACAATATGCTTTTGGAAGATGATTTGTATAAAGCATTGAATGAAAAACAGCAGAAATCCTGGTCGTCTTTTTCACCTGTTGGCAATGTCTCGATTGATTTGAAAATGGAAAGAAATAACGAGATTGGTAAAGAAACAAATTTGAAAATCGGGCTGCTTGATGTCGATGCCAAATACAGTAATTTTTCATATCCGTTAAAGAATCTTTCAGGAACGCTTGATTTCGGACCGGATAAAATAATTGTACAGAATGCATTTTCCAGAGATGGTGACATTGAGATTGAAATCAACGGCGAAATTGTAAAAAAACAATCGGAGGATGATCCGTATAATTTCATAATTGATGTGAATAATATCCCTATGGATTCTGTTCTTGAAAATGCTTTGCTGGATAAACAGAAACGAGTATATAAAAGTTTTCAACCTGCCGGACTGGCAAGTGGCATTATCAATGTTTCAAGGTCTCAGACGGGTGATGTAAATTATTCCGCTGATATTAATTTTGCGGATGCTTCGATTAAAACGGATTTTCTTGAAAATCAAGTGACAAATATTACCGCAAATGCGATTATCTCGCCGGATTCGGCGGTTGTAAAAAGTCTTTCCGGTAATTACGGAGATATGCCGATCATGCTTTCCGGGCGTTTTATGTCTCAGGTGGAAGAGCAGTTGTGCTATGATGTGTCCCTGAATTTGAAAAAAGTTCGATTGAACGATAAAGAGTTACAGTCTTTGCTGCCCGAGTCCATAAAGAAAACGGTTCAGAATTTCGATCCGAACGGCATAACGGATATGACTCTCGATTTGAAAAAGCTGAATCCGGAAAAACCTGTCGAATACAATGTTTCCATGAATTGCCTTGGAAATAGCATTTACCTGAAGGATTTCGATTGTCAGGTGACAGATGTCACGGGTTTAATGAAAATCGATGGTAATAATATCAAACTAAAGAACGTTACAGCCTTCCTGGATAATAATATTCAGCCTGAATCTGACAGAGAGAAGATTTTCCTTAACGGTAATATTAAAATCGATAACGGATCCATGACGCAGGCTGAATTAAGTATCAATGCTGCTAATATTTCGTTCAGTCAGAATTTCCTTATACAATTAGCTCCGAAATACCAGAATTTATATAAGTCTTTGTCACCGACTGGAAGTATGGATATTAACTTCTATAATTTCCATATAGTAAAAAGCGGTGATTCAAATAGCACGATAGATTTCGATGGCGCAATCGATCTTGGTAAATGTGATTTTGTTCTATCAGGAAAGCCGGCTAAACTGGATTCGACAATAAAAGTACAGGGTAAATATACTTCAGAAAAAGGTTTATGTAATTGTAATATGATTATTGATAATGGCAGCCTTCGCTTGCTTAACAAAAACCTGACTGATTTAATAACAGAAATTATTTATGACCCGAACCAGAAGAAGTGGTCGTCGCAATATTTTCTCGCGGATTTATATGGAGGTAAAACAACCGGTCAATTGGATTTCCTGCAGGATGAGAACTCCCCAATGGAATATATAGTTCAAACAGCTTTTGAAAATGTTGACCTGCAGAAATTTTTATCTGATACGAATGATCCGGCGGGTAATGCATCTACTCATGCAAGCGGTAAAATGAGCGGCTCGTTAAGTTTATCTTCCCAGGTGCCCCAGAAAAATTCAAGAATTGGTTCATGCAGATTATCGATTAAAAATATGAAAGTAGGAAAAATGTCACCTGTAACGCAGCTTTTACAGGTTCTGAACCTTAATGAGCCGAGTGAATATGCTTTCGATACAATGTTAGTAGATTCGTATATTAAAAAGGACGGACTTTTGGTAGAAAAACTGGATATGTCTGGCAAAAGCGTAGCTTTTCATGGTTCGGGCCTGATCAATTTATTAAGCCGTAACGTGAATCTGTCTCTAACCGCGCGTGGACGCAGGCCGGCTAACGATGATCCTTCCGTTATACAGTCACTAACCGAGGGACTTGGACAGGGAGTTATGAAAATGGAAGTAACCGGTGACTATCGTAATATCAAAGTCGAGACAAAAACATTACCTGTTATCGAAGGTACTTTGCAGATTTTCGGTGAGCCAAGAGCGCAAAATTGATTTTTCCACGCCTCGTTTTTTCATATCAGCAATCTTTTACAATCCGGAGAATATTTCCTGCAGAATGGAAAATTTCGCCGTATTAAAGCAGCTTAAAATTGAATTTAGCCATCGCAAAATAAATACATGTTATCGTAAAGGCTTGTAATATAAGATGTTATATTTATTCTTGTTGTCTCTTGGAAATTGCTGGCACGTATCTTGCATATAGATAAGTGAATTTGGTTATTTGTATATAAAGATATGATTGAAAACATAACAAATATTGGACAATTAATTATGCCGGTTAATCAGGCGGTTTCCGGCAGAGCAGATGCTCCGGCTGCAAAGCGATTTACAGTTAGCGAGGATCGAAGCCAGCCGGAAAGAAACACTTCTGAAATTTCTTCCAATGATAATAATTCGAAAAATGTAAGAGATAACAGCGAAAGAAGTGACGTTCTTAGAGATAAACCTGAAGTTGAAAGAAAGTCCAATAACGAACCAAAACCGAAAATAGAAAACAAAAAAGCAAACAAGCAACACGCAAGTGAAAACAATAAAGCTGAACAAAATAATAGCAAAAATGAAATTCGGGAAGATGAGCAGGTAAATCCTCAGTCGGAAGTTGTCGATGATTCGGCTCAAAACGAATTGCCAGAGCAGAATGAAGCAGCGAATGAGGATGTTCTTTCTGTTTTGGAACAATCCAATACAGTGACAGGTCACGCCGTTAAATCGGAAGAGATAAAAGCACTTCATGAAACCGAAAAGGGACAGCTTGGCATTAAAACTATATTGCCGGAAAACTCGAACGGCCAAAATGGTTTGAAACAAGTTACTATTCCGGTTGAAAATCAACAGGCTGAAACAATCGCGTCGAAAATTGATAATGCTCAGGATGTTACGAAACTTCTCGATAATAATAATGTCGAACAGATAACTTCCGAAGCATTTGCAGGCAAAGAGAATCTGCCTACAGTAAAAGATATTTTCGGAATAGTTCAAAATCAGAAAGACGAAATGTCTGAAACCCTTTCTGAAGGTAAAAGCAAAATCCAGGAACTTATCGGCGAATCTAAAACCGTAGAGCAAGTATCCAAGGTTGACCAAAAACATACACAGAATTTACAGGAATTCAATAAGCATACAGATGCACAGCAGGTAGAAACTGAAGCAAATGTTCCGCAAGCAACACAGGACGGTGACAATTTATTCGATGACTCAGCCGGCAATGAGAACGATTCTCTTAAACAAAAACCTGATATCGCTGAAGTTATATCTTCCGCTTCCATAGAAAATGAAACTCAGGTGCTTGATGATAATGATATGGTCATCGAGCAGTCTTTCGTAAATACTCAAACGAACGAAACGCAAAATTTATCGGCAGTGAAATCGGGAAAAGTCACGCCCGATATTCTTAAAGCTGATTCGAACAATGACGTATCGGCTCAGATAAGCAAACATATAACAGAATCAATCAGCAGTTCGACGATTCAGCAGGGCGGCGAAAAGCAGATTACTATCCGCCTGAATCCGCCGGAACTCGGTTCTGTCATGATTAGATTCAGCGAAAAGAACAGCGAGCTTACCGGAACACTTCAAGTCAGTAAAGCCGAAACGAAAGCTGAAATCGAACAAGCTCTTCCTGATATTATCAGGAGTCTTTCTGAGAGCGGCATTCAACTGAGAAGGCTTGATGTTGTCTCGACAGAAAACAAATTCAGCACAAACGACTCGAACAGAGAGCAGTTAATGCAGGGTGACACTTCAGGTCATTCGGGTCAGAACGATTCTCAAAATCAAAATGCCGGAGCAGATGATTTTAACAAATCAAGATTCCAGCAATGGTTCTCAAACACGATAGAATACAGCCGCGGCTACAGCTCACAAAATCAATACGCTTCCGGCTCAATCAACATGCTCGCTTAGCATTGTCATTCTGAGTCACTGAATGACGAAGAATCCGGCCTTAGAATATTAAATAATTAGAACTTACCGTTTTTGATTAAATTAACACAATAAATTCTTTAACAGCAAGCATATTGGGTGGCAGCCTCATCCTGATTCCTTTTATCAGGATGGGGATGGTGAACTTGCTTTATTCGAGAGCCAGCTCGTGCTTTGTAGCGTAGGCTACTACGCAGAGTAGCAATGCTTCATCCACAAGGGATTTAGCATGACAAAGAAAAAATCAGTCAGTTTGATTAATTAAAATTGTTTCTTAACCGCCTGTGTATGAATCAATTCAAAGAGAGCTTTTACGAAATCCTTCTCCAGTCCTTTTTCAAGTCCCTTTTCGATATGGTCCTTAAGCAGCGATTCCCAGCGGTCCATTTGCAAAACAGGTATCTTGTGTTGTTGTTTGAGCTGGCCGATTTCCTCTACATATTTCATTCGGTCCGCGATGTCCTGAATGATTCTCGCGTCTATCCGGCTGATGGAAGTACGAAGCCTTGCGATTTGTGCCTTAACTAAAACATCTGTTGGAATCGCATCACGCACTTTCAAAACTTCAAGCAGTTCAATCAGCTCTTTCGGTGTAATCTGCTGCTTCGCGTCACTTAAAGCCTTCGCCGGCTCGATGTGTGTTTCAATCATCAGGCCGTTAATACCTAAATCGAGTGCCATTTGTGATATTGGCTCGATATATTTGCGGTCGCCGCCAATGTGGCTTGGATCGCATATAATTTGAATGTCAGGCAAAAGCCTTTTGAGTTCGATTGGTATTTCCCAGTGCGGCTTATTGCGATACTCGGTTTCCTCGAATGAAGAGAATCCCCTGTGAATCGCGCCAAGTTTTGTTACACCTGCCTGGTAAAGTCTCTCGAATGCACCAATCCACAAACCTATGTCCGTATTGACCGGATTTTTAACGAGAACTGGAATATCGACACCTCGTAAAGCGTCCGCGATTTCCTGCACGATGAACGGACTTACAGTTGTTCTTGCTCCTACCCAGAGTATATCGACCTGGTATCGAAGACAAAGCTCGACATGTTTGGTATTGGCTACTTCAGTCGCGGTCAGAAGTCCTGTTTGCTCTTTAACTTTTTTGAGCCATTTGAGACCTTCTTCGCCGATTCCTTCGAAGCAGTTCGGCCGTGTTCTGGGTTTCCAGATACCGGCACGATAAACCTTTACATTGGGACATTTTGCGAGACCATGAGCGGTCGCGAGAACCTGTTCTTCGGTTTCCGCGCTGCAAGGTCCGGCTATTAACCATGGTAGTTTATTTACACCCAGCAAAGCAGGGATATTTTGTATATGTTTACTTAATTCTTTAAGTCCGTCTGGCATTGTTCATTTCACTTTAATAAATAAAAATTACGAAAATTACTAAAAACTAATATTATATCAGCTTTCAGGAATATTAAATACTAAAAAACACAAATAGTAAAATAGGTAAAAGATTCTTTTTCCAAGTCATAGAGATATGAAGAATAGCAATATAAAAAGAAAAAATCTTAGCTGGCTCGGATTAAAAAACTATGGATTTGCATGTAGGATAATCGCTATAAAAAACACTTTATATAAGAAAAAATCCTTTTGCCGGTAGTTACAATGTGAAAATAATACTGAAATCATATAAATATTGTAGATGATATTTATTGAAAAAAAACAAAAAATACTTGACAAAAGATATACAAAAGTATAAATTAGGGTTGTGTTAGTGTGTTCAAGGAGGACATGTCCGGATATTTTTTTCACTTCTGGGCTGTTTAAAGAAAATGGAGGTATTATAAAGCCGTATTTTAACGTCATAAAATAGGTATTTTAAATATTTAGAGAGGATTAGTGATGAAAAGATTAATGTTGCTTATTGGAGTAATGGGGATATTTCTAATCATTAATAACACCGCTCATGCCATTATGGATGGTCAAATTGATTACAGCACTGATGAATTTGGACGATATTATCAAATTACCGGAGGAATTTTTGTCAACGGACAAACATATAATGGCGACAATGCCAGCGGTGGAGTTTTCCGTTTTATTCATGATGGAAATCCACATCCATGGGGTTACCCTCTGGCTTTCCAGCAATGGGCAAGAGATGACTGGTTTACTCAAAATGCAGGCCTGGCTTTGACCATGAAAAACGAAGGCACGATTGTTTACAATAATAACGGTATTGAAGATGGTACACATGGTGGGTATTACGATGATACACAGACCTCAATTGCCGGTCTTTATATGGCCTATGCGATGAGTAACAACGATGACTGGATTTATTCTGGTTATTTCAAGCTGTCTGAAGAGACGACTGTAGATACAATTATCGGATATTTTGATGGAACAGGTTACTCTGGCAATTTGAATCCTGATGACCCTGCTTTCGAATACAGAATGAATATTTGGAACTGCGTAATGGATGGTATATACCCGATGCCGTCGGTGGACAGCTTTACCGGCGATGTTTTCAGCAGTGATACTGTTGCCGGGACTTTCTCGTGGAGTGATACCGGAGTAGCAAGACATTATTCAGGCTGGGGAGAGGGTGTCACTGATCCGATTTTTAGACTTGTATATACACTTGATACTCCGCTTGTTTTACCTGCTGGTGAATACTTTTTTAGCCATGATGCTGTAATTCCCGCTCCTGCGGCTATTCTGTTAGGCACAATAGGAGTAGGAGTCGTAAGCTGGATGCGAAGACGCAGGACATTATAGTATCATTTATTTAGCCGCAAGAAGACATAAAAAGTAGAGTGGGTGGTGAAATCTGTGTAATCTGGGGATACCTTAAAATTACTAAAACATAATTTCATATTTGTTCGACACATGAGCCTTGCCATCTCCCTGGGAGCCCATGGGGCCCAAGGGGAGATTGCACAGATTACACTGATTAATTATCCCACAAAGTCGCCAAGCCGCAAAGAATATATCTTTAACTCAAAGCTAAAAATTCGACACTCATAACTAATTAATTTATAATACTCCCCAAAAACTGGGCGCATAGTTAAGGTAGATTTGTCACCTGA
>CAZMPL010000038.1:0-16288 GCA_964567805.1 uncultured Pirellulales bacterium
CGCCTGTTCTATTTTTAAATTCATATTATTTCTCCAAATGAATATTATTTGTTAGTAAAATTTTCCTTCTGCGACCATTTCTACTTTTCCGCCAACGAATACTTCGATATTTTCTTCTTTTTCTTTGGCTCTTAAATATAAAAGAGATGGTCTTCCAATTTCATAACCCTGTTCGACTCGAATATCAATTTTATTTTTTCCAAAGTACCTGTGCTTTACAAGATACGCGGCAAGGCAGCTATTTGCACTTCCTGTTGCAGGGTCCTCAGAAATACCTAAATAATCCGCAAATAAACGAACGTACATATCATTTTCTGGATTATAAGTTTCCGGACAGAAAACAAAAATACATTTTGCCTGTTTATCTTTTACCCAGTCGAAAAGTCTATCTTTGATTACTCCAGCTCGTTTGATCGCATCAAGTGACTTTAGCGGCACGAAAATGAAATCTATACCGATAGAAACATGTTGTATCGGAAATCTGCTATCAATTTCATCTTTTCCAACTGTAAGAAACTGAATAATATCTTCCAGCTCAAAAGTATCTCCGAAGATAGGCTCTTTTGGTTTCATCCATATAATATCTTTTTCAAGGCGAACTGGAACCTGTCCGACTTTAAGATTTAATATCACTTGTTCAACAGGTTTTTTGATAATTTCATGTCGAATCAGGAAAGCTGTACCCAAAGTGGGATGGCCGGCAAAAGGCAATTCCGCAGCAGGTGTGAAAATACGAACATCATAACCACCATCTCGCGGCTCATCGCTTAAGATAAAAGCAGTTTCTGAAAAGTTCATCTCTTTCGCTATTTTTTGCATTTGTTTATCTGATAATGATTCTGCATTACGAACGATGGCAAGCTGATTGCCGGTATATTTTTCTTCTGCGAAAACATCTAAAATATAGAATGTCAAGTTTTCCATTTTGTATTCCTGAATATTCATTGTATTAATCGATCTCAAGCCCCATAAGAAAAGCGTCATAGAACTTTTTATTAATCAAAAGTTGTCTGCTTATTTTTCCTTCCTTTACAAATCCAAATTTCCTGTAAAGTTTTATCGCACGTTTATTATCAATTCTTACTTTTAAAGTAATTTGACGAACTATGCCGGAATTTTTTGCCCATTCGATAATCGTCTCTGTAAGCGCAGAACCTATTCCAAGATTCCAGTATTTACGAAGAACTGTTATGCCGAATTCACCTATATGAAGGATTCTCTTTTGTTTTCCTCCTGTGAAATCTGACATGCCAATGATATTGCCATCAATCACTGCGATGATGAGCATTTTGTTGTTATCTTCAAGATGACTTTTGATAAACATTTGTTCTTCTTCGAGAGTACAATTTAATTCTCCTTTACCATAAGTTACAAAATCAGTTTCCGAACTAATCTTATTTAGGTAATCAAGAATATTTTGCGCATCATCTTCCTGCGGCTGTCTTAAAATACAGGTTTGTCCATTTTTAAGTTGTATTTCTTTATAAAGCATTTTACACCATCACTTTTTTGCGAATACATTTATCCTTCTGAATGTCTCGAAACATTTACCATCAGGTTGAGAAGTTTCAATAATCATTTGTTCGATTACAGAATTTCTGAATATTCGTTTATCTGGTATATCAACATATTGTATAAATGGTACTAAACTCGGCTGGTCGATCCATTTTACCATTTCTTCTGAATTTGAAAAATATTTATCGACATTTTCTGACCAGACATTAGTTTCTCTAAAGTTAGCCTGATTCAAAATCTTTTTATATTCATTCACATTTGGCATATACCACGGCCAATCGAAGTCACTGAAATAACTCTGATATTTCTTTTCCGATATCGCTCGTTTTATGACTTTTAAAAAATTTGTACAATTGCCGTCAGCGGCAAAATTGAAAAGCAATACTCCTTCTTTTCGCAGGCAGTTCCTGATATTTGCAAGCAGCTTATTATGGTCTTTGACCCAATGGAGAGCCGCGTTGGAAAAAACGACATCGAATTCATTTTTAAAATTCATATCGTTAATATCCATCAACTGAAATATTACATTCTCAACATTATGTTTTTCCTGAGCAGATGTAATCATGTTTTTTGAAGCATCGATTCCGAGAACCAAACCATCAGGGACAAGCTCAGCCAGCCTGGCTGTTAATTCTCCGTCGCCGCAACCAAGGTCTAATATTCTTTCATTACCTTTTAACTGTAACTGTTTTATCAGGTTGTTTCCCCATTGTCTCTGGTGAGATGAGGCTTGTATATATTTGTCTGCGTCGAATTCATAAGTCATTTTTATTTTCTCCGATATTATTTAAAACGGTTTGCATATTCGAAAAAAATAATTTCACAATGCAAACCATATCATCATAAATTGTTTAGCCGGACAGCGTGTTTTTAATAAGCCGCCCTAATCTTTTTATTCCTTCTTCGATAACGTTTTCGTCTGCGTTCGAGAAGTTCAATCTCATATTATTTGTTCCACCGCCGTCCGTATAAAAAGGAGTGCCCGGGACAAAAACAACATTTTCCTTAACCGTATTTTCAAATAGTTCCAAAGCCGATAAATGTTCAGGGAGAGTCGCCCATAAAAACATTCCACCTTCGGGCCTGGTAAATTTGACTTCCGATGGAAAATATTTTTCAATCGCGGTTGTCATGGCGTCTTTCTGCTTTCTATAAACATTGATTATTTTCTCAATATGTTTATTCACATCGTTATCTGTCAGGTACTTGTGAACAATTCTCTGGCATAGAGAATTCGAGTGTAAGTCACTTGCCTGTTTGGCGATAATCAGCTTATCCATGATTTCACGTTTTGCGCAAATCCAGCCAAGCCGCATACCCGGTGCAATGGTTTTTGAAAACGAACCAAGTAATATCACCTGGCCGTCCAGAAAGCTTCGCATGGATTTCGGCGCAGTTCCGGAAAATCGTAAATCTGAGTACGGATCATCTTCAACTGCAATCGTATTGTATTTCTTGAGTAACTCTGCAAGTTCTTTACGCTTGGATTCAGAGTAACTAATACCGGATGGATTCTGAAAATTTATAACCGTATGAAAAAACTTTATGCTATTTTCATTCAGAACATTTTCAAGAGGCTCGATATCAACTCCATCTTCTAAAAGAGGCACGGGAAAAAACTGCGGCTCGTAAACCGAAAACGCCTGAATCGCGCCAAGATATGCAGGTTTTTCGATTGCTATTTTGTCACCTGTGTTTAAGAAAACTTTACCAATCAAATCCAATCCCTGCTGTGAGCCGTTTGTAATTAATATCTCATCTGCAGTGATATTTATATTCCTCTTTTCACGGTATCTTTGCGCAATATATTCCCGTAAAGGCGCATATCCTTCAGTTGTGCTGTATTGCAGAGCGGATATATCTGTTCCGCTCAATACATCTGTAGCGGCTTGCGTAATTTCTTTAACGGGAAAAAAACGCGGATTAGGAAGACCTCCCGCGAAAGAAATAACATCAGGATTTTGAGTTACTTTTAAAATTTCACGAATGAAAGATTTAGGAACATTTTTCATTCGTGTAGCGAACAGACTGCTCATAAATTTTCCTTTCTTTTGTTATTTGTTCCAACTAATACGGCAACGCATGAAGTAATTACTATCAACGGGCCTATTGCTGAAGGTATCGAATAAGATTCATGAAACAATATCACTCCAACTATATAACTTAATACAGGTACGAGCATTCCAAACAATGCTCCTGTACCTAATATGCCGAGTCCTATGATAAAACGAAACAGGGTTGTTTTATACGAATCTATATTGGATGCGTATTTCACCATGGCGGACATTACACAGAACGCCGCAGATGATGACAGCATTAATATTATTCCCTTGAATTCGTTTGTTTTGATAAATCGCTGCATAATTATTCATCTTTCCTGGTACAAAGATAATTAGCAAAAAATCCTTCTATATAATCTGATTTATTAATTTTAAAGCCTGCCCGCTTGAGCATTTCTTCCATGACCCAACCGAACGTACTGTATTCCTGTCTAAAATGTGTTTCGAGTTCCTGTTGCATTTCGATTCCCAGTCGCTCAACCATCGTTTTGATATATTTCTCAATCGAGGTTTTGTAATTATTAATATCGAATGAGAATACTACATCGAACAATAGCATTCTTCCGCCCGGTTTGAGCATTTGTGCTAATCTCGTTAGCGCTGCCTGTTTCCAGAAATCCGGCAAATGGTGCAACACGAGTGTACACACGATTCCGTCAACCTGTTCGTCCTTGTGTTCATAAGTTAAAAAGCCTCCATGATGAAATTCGATATTATCGATACCGGCTTGATTAGCTTTTCTGCGAGCATGATTTATCATCAATTCAGAAACATCTACGGCATAAATCTTTTTATAGTAATCTGCTGCGTTAATCGCGAATGCACCTGTTCCGCATCCCATGTCGATAATGGTAGATTGCTTATCAAGTGCAAGCTGTTCGATACGCTGCTGAGCTTCTTTTTTATAGTCTCTGAAATTTTCGTGATGCTTATCATATTTATCTGCAAACTCTTCTGTATCGAATTTTACACCACATAAATTCATTTCATCATATTGCCATGCGGGCTTGTTTTGATTATTTTGTCTGGCAGCCATATTTTTCCTTTCGATTAATTGTTGTCAAAAAAAAAGCCTTTCAGGTTTCTTGTTCCCTGAAAGGCTTTTCAAATCTAAGTTATTTCTAAAGTCTTTTAGGGTACAGGCTCTTTGTGTTTGCATACAATAATACCGGCTACGTAGGCGCTTGTGATGCATACATTGAGGTTTGTGCGCATAAGCATTGAGGCCGCTTTACGGCTTGTTGTTTGCTTATACGTGTTTTCCCTAAAATTAAACATATTATTACTCTAAAGAATTATTAAAAAGTAGATTCTATCCATCTGGTTCAATTAAGTCAAGATAAAATATAAATAAAAAATCCCCCGAAATACATTCGAGGGATTTATAAAACAATTTTATTATTTAATGGAGTTTATGGATTAACTGTTCTATAAGCATCAATTAACCTAATACCATTAATTAACTCAAAAGCATATGAAGTCTTTTTTGCCTGGAGCATTAGAGCTAATGTGCCTGCTACATGAGGAGATGCCATACTTGTGCCGCTCAGAGTTTTATAAATACCACCTTTGTATGTTGAATAAATGTCATAGCCTGGAGCAGCAATTTCAAATCCAAGATTACTGAAATATGCTAACTGATCATTTATTGTTGTAGCTCCTACTGAAATTACCGATTTATATGAAGCAGGGTAGAAGGGTGTTGAAGTTGCATCGTTTCCTGCCGCCGCGACAATTAAGATACCATATGTATTTTTAGCTTTATCGCAGATAGCTCCGAATTCAGGGACATTTGAATAACTGCCGAGACTCATATTAATAATATCTATATTATTATCAATGCACCAGTCGATGCCTGCGATAATACTACTAATATAGCCTGATCCTCTTCTGTTTAATACTTTGATTGCATATATAGAAGCTTTCGGAGCTACACCCACGACACCATAGTTATTATCCAAAGCCGCAACTATACCTGCTACATGTGTGCCGTGGCCATTGTCATCATCGGCTATGCTATCTCTGTTTACAAAGTCATATCCACTTATCGGATTTAAATCCGGATGGTCGAGATCAATACCGGTATCGATTATAGCAACGTTAATTCCTGTGCCCATAATTGACACAAGGTCCGCATCTATTCTATCTATTCCCCAGGGTAAGGTTTGAGTAGGTTCCGGATCTGGAGAAGGTGGTTGTGGTTTTTTGGCCAAACCGGGCGGTGTTTTACTCGCATTTGGTGCCACTGCCCAAGCCTCAACGTCTGGTGTGATACTAACGACATTCGGATTTCTTAATAATCCATTCAACGCGGCATTTGGAATTTCGATAGCGATAGCTGGAATAGCTTTGTATTGATGAATTACTCGTCCGCCGGAATTAATAACAGCGTTATTTACAGGTCTACGAATGCTAACAATGTAACGACCTGTGTTTTGTGCCCAGCTAAGTTCACAGAAAAATAATAAGGTTGTAATAGCGACTAATAACGAAATTTTGATTTGAGGCTTCATTGTTTTTCTTCCTTAATACAAGAGATATATTTTCAGGAAAAATGCATGTTCTTATTTCAATTTATTTTGATTTGATAGGAATTATTGTACACATTTAAGTAAAAAAGTCAAGAAATTTATCGGGATACTATTTTTGTATTTTGCTTGTTTTATCGACAGGATTGTTTGGAAAATTGAATTATTAAATTTTGTTTGTTGTTATTTTTTTTAAAATCCCTGTTATTCGGTAAATATCCATGAAAATGCATATAAAACCGCGGCTGTGATAATGATAAAAACCATGATCGAACCGAAAAGAATGACTACATCCTTGAGAAAAGATACGAATTTGATATTCGGGATTTTGGTTGCTTTATAAACTATGGAGAAAGAAACGAATAGCGGAATCAACCATAACATTGATTGCTGGTTTATTCCAATATGAACAGGTTGTAGAAAGCCGGCGAGTATCAGAGAAGACATTATCAAAATATTATTCTCCATCGCGTTCTGTTTTCAAAAGATACGCCCAATAAACAGCGTTTACAATGCATAAAAGATTAAGCAGTCCAGTAATACTTGTATATATCTGGCCAATTTCCGCTGGTTTCCCATAAGCAAAATATCCGCCTTTTTCGGAAATGTGTCCCAAAATCATTACTGCAGGTGAGTTCATTACCTGAGCCGCATACCATGGTTTTGAACCCACCGGATCGATTACTGCTATCGAGCCTATATATAAACCCGCTATGAAAGTTACAGTTATGAAAAAGAATATTATAAACGCATGTGTTTTTTTATTTATAGCAAAATGTCCCCCGCCCGGAATAAACCAGCCGAGCAGGCCTACGATTATAAAAAAAACAATGTTGTTATTTTTTAGCGGCAATGCCATGATAATCGTCTTAATAATTAACGACGTCTATAAAATCCAGGAAACAATCTGTCATTCTTCTTCGCTTGAATTATTTTTTTCTTCATCAGCAAGTCTGAAGTTCATACGTTTCAAGATGTTTGCGGGATTGAACTGGTCCATAGCCAGGCTTTGTGACTCGCTCATATCTTTTTTGTATGACAGGATTGATTTCATTCTCTCGTAATTTTCTTTCCAAAGAGGATTTTTTGAAATACTTTTAATAACATAGTAACTTAAATCAGGTTTGAATTCGACTATTGTAGGTTTGAATTCAGGTGTGTTACTATCCTGCGGTGCCATTGAGAAAATGACATCGAGGAATTGAGATTCTTTATTCAGAAGGTTTTTAATTCCTTCCGCAACAGGATTGTCCTGATTATGTATTATTGTTAAAAATGCTTCTTTTGATAATTTCGTCAATGAGTAGTGTTCTGATATCTCGAAAGGCGGCTCATTGCTGTCTTCGGTTTTCGACACAGCAGGTTTGTTCGCGTCTTCAGGATATTCCTGCTCATAAAGTTCATTGAATTTATCGATAGCGTTTTCCCATGCCTCATCTTCCTGGGTTATTGCTAATGCAAGAAATTCGTTTGCTTTCGATTTTGCAGTATCCATAGCCGCGAGACATTTTAAGTCTTTAATAACATTTTCTTTGATTGAAACAGTATTTTCCTTATTATCTTCCTGGTTCGGATCGAAAATAAACGGCTTTTTGTTATAAGTCAGGTCGACACTTTCTGGTATCGAAGAATTTATTGCTTTCACTACTCTGACAACAGACATAATATTTTTTGAAGCAGACTTGTCTTTAACCGGTGACATGCTTAAATACAGTTTAGGTTTGATTGACTCGTATGTGCCGAGAAGATTCATATCGAATTGTTTGAGACCGAAAACTAAACGTGCCAAATTAAGTTCGCTTATATAACCTTCCATATATAATTTGGAAAGCAGCTCGTCAGTTTGTATATCCTCAGCGCTGAGCTCTCCTGTAAGGCCCTGGTATATCTTTATATTATATTTTTTGCTTAACTGTTCTGCGATATCAATATATTTTTTGGTGAAATTCTGACGATCTTCTATACTTAACTTATCGAGTTCTGTATCGTTGTAATCCTGAAGTGAGCCGTCTGCCAATAATTTGGCTTCCTGAAGAATGGTATCAGCTTTTAGGTTAATCTTTTCCTGAATAAGATAATCTTTTATTTGATCCCATACTTCAGAGGGCGGTTTGATTCTGGAAATCGTCTCTGAATTAGGATCGGCTGGATCTACTTTCACTTGCTCCGTAAAAGAACTGCTTTTATTGTCATTATAAAATTTACTGAGTTCGTCATCAGTCGGTTCTTTTATTATATTTTTGACTTCGTCAAGTTTAAGTGACATGTATTCAAGCTGAACTCTGTTGGGGAGCTTATAACCGAAGCCATATGGATTGTCACTGGTTATTTCGTTCAGGTAGAAACCTTTATATCTTTCAAATTGTTCGGATATCTTCTGTTCTGTCGGATTTTCAAGCTTATCAATAAACTTGTCAGAATTAATTCTTAAGAATTTGATATCAATAGTTTCCATCTGCGAAGCTGCAAGATTTTTCAACTGTTTGAGTGTAATATCCTCACCCGTGCATATTGTCTGAGAATGTTGAATGATAGCGAGTAATTTACCGAAAACAGCAAGTATTTTATCTTCGGAAATTCCGCTTGTGCTCATCATATTTCCGATAAACTGTGAATAGTACTGTCCTGTTAATTGCGGCAATGCCTGAGAAAGCATGCTTCGAACTGTATCGTTGGAAATTTTGAAACCCGCACCCTGAGCTTCCTTATCTAAAAGAATCCAGTAATAAGCTTTCTGTACAGATAGTTTGTATAAATCATTAATTTGCTTTTTATTGATTCTGTACTGATATTTTCCAGAAGTCTGCTGCATGTAAGCAACTACTTCACGCGAAGGTCTCGAATCAGAAAAGAGAAGTTCACCCAATATAAGAGCCTGTAAGTTTGGTGTCTGTTCAACTGGATCCTGTAATGCTTTCAGGATAGTTCCCGCCTGAAGTGACTCAAGGATATCGAGTTCCTGCTGTGCGATCATTAAATCATATTTTGTGATACCAGAATTGTCATTATAATATGCAGTTTTCTTATTAATGTCGCCTCTTCCGCGAAGTAAATACGTTAAAGAAGAACCTCCAATGAAACCAATCATCAGAACAATAACAACTATAGCCATTAATTTTGAATTATTTTTTCGCAACCATTTAACTAAATCCATAAGTAAGCTCCAAAAAATATATTTTTTATGAAACCTATTAGTATATGTTGAAGGAAATATTTTGCAAGAAAAATACTCTTTCCTTTTTATTTAAGGTTACTATTGGTAAATGGTTATAATATAATATTTTAGAATAAAGTAGAAAAATGGACTATACAGAATATATTGTTAATAGTTTATCAGGTTTTCAGGATAGCAAAATATGACAGCAAAACAAAGAAAATTGACAAGGCAAAACTCTATAACGGCCTATAATAACGCCTTAAAATATATTCCTGGTGGGGTAGATTCACCTGTTCGGGCATTTGGCGGTACAGGAATCGAGCCTCTATTCATTGATCATGCAAAAGGTTCGAAAATTTACGATATCGATGGAAATGAGTATATCGATTATGTCTGTTCATGGGGTCCAATGATTTTAGGTCATGCTCACCCGAAAATTTTGGATGCAATAAATAAATCTGCACAAAAAGGCACTTCTTTTGGTGCTCCGACTCAGTCTGAGACCGATTTGGCACAAAAAATAGCGGATTCATTCCAATCTATCGAAAAAGTAAGGCTTGTCAACAGCGGCACGGAAGCGGTTATGACTGCTATAAGGCTTGCTCGCGGTTTTACAAAAAGAGACCTGATTATAAAAATGGCAGGATGCTATCACGGCCATAGCGATTGCCTGCTCGTTGCCGCCGGTTCAGGAGTAGCGGAAACCAGTACTGGAACAGTAGCTTCAAGTGCGGGAGTTCCAGATGCAATCGCAAAGCAAACGATAGTGGTTCCTTACAACGATATCGAGTTGTTAAAAGCCGCTTTTAAAGCGAATAAAGGCAAAATCGCCGCAGTTCTTATCGAGCCGGTCGCCGCGAATATGGGCGTTGTACTTCCTATTGAGGGATATTTGCAGAAAATTCGCGATTTATGTAATAAAGAAGATGCTCTCTTGATTTTCGATGAAGTAATAACAGGTTTCCGACTCGCCAAAGGCGGGGCACAGGAAGTTTTTGGAATAAACGCTGATATTACATGTCTCGGCAAAATCATTGGTGGAGGCCTTCCCACCGCCGCGATTGGTGGAAAAGCTGAGATAATGAATATGCTCGCACCGCTGGGTCCGGTTTACCAGGCTGGAACTTTGAGCGGCAATCCGTTAGCGACTGCCGCCGCAAATGTGATGCTCGATGTGCTTTCTCTGGAAGGCACTTATGAGAAACTCGAGTCTTCTGCATGTGAATTGGAAAATGGTTTGGCACAAGCCGCTAAAGACGCAAAAATTCCAATGACAATCAATCGCATAGGCTCAATTATGAGCTGCTTTTTTACAGATAAGAAGGTTCTTAATTTTGATGACGTTAAATCGACTAATATTAAGATTTGGAAACAATTCTTCCTGAAAATGCTCGAACAGGGAATTTATCTTGCTCCAAGCGCTTACGAAGCAATGTTTGTCTCTCTCGCTCATAGCCAAGAGGATATTTCAAAAACAATCCACGCCGCTCGAAATAGTTTTATGCAAGTATCTGTTTAAACCTGTAATCTAATATTAATCTCGGTTTAAGAGAATAGCTTCAGGCTGGGTTGGAGTAACGTCCTGAACGGTTTCCTGTGGTTCTTCAGTTTGTGTTGATTCTGAGCTTAACCATGTTTTCAGCTTTTCTGAATTTTTCTTATCAAAACAATAAATCAGCTTGCCTGTCGGATGATTGAATTGCAATTTGAAACTCTTAATGTAAGGATTTGTAATTGCGACGTATATTTCTTCTTTCGTTGCGATAAAAGCATGCATCAGGTTTCGCTGAATGAATAAACCTGTTTTGTCCATGAATTTAACTCTGCATTGCCTGTTTATTGATTGTATTACCGTCGGATCGTTTTTTAACTTGATTTTGGTCAACATTTTGCACATTTGTTTTGTTTGTTCGATTTTTTCCGATTCCACCGACTCTATTTGTTCACGAAGATAACCAAGTCTGTAATAATATTTGAGCAAACCTATAGCAACAATAAGAGAGAATACTAAACCTCGCGGATTAAAACTCTCAGACGCCATTGAGTTGAGTATTGCGATCCCAAGGTTCCATAAAAACAGAGAAACAGCTACGAAAGTTTCAGCCTTAAGAACCTCAAATGCAGGTCTTTTTTGGGCGTATGCACCAGTAATTAACATCATTACACCTAAAATGATTATCCCAACATTCAGCATGGTCGCCTGAATAGCGGCTATTCCCACTATCAGGTTAAGAATGCCGAATATTATTCCTCCTACTCCAATACCGCTTATAAGTTTTCGAGTGCAGATAGCCGTGAGTGTTTTGTTTTCTTCTGTGTCAAAAAACGAATCATATCTCATTCTAATCTCCTTTAATAATATATCTCTATGCAGTATATCGGAATATATTGGGTGCTGGTTTCGTTAATTTTTGAGATTTTAAGATTGTTTCTTGACAATAGAAAGCAAATGTTTTATGTTATCGCTTTTGGTAATTTGACAATTGAACAAGGGTCGGTGCCCGAGCGGCCAAAGGGGATGGGCTGTAAACCCATTGGCGTAAGCCTACGTTGGTTCGATTCCAACCCGGCCCATTGTTTATTTTGAAAAACATCGTAAGTTCTTGTAATTTCTCACTTTAATTCACATATAGTCAACAAAAAGACCAAATATTTTCTGGATTTATGATTGTTTGTAATTAAAGAAAAAGACATAAAATTAGCTAAATTCTCAATTTATTATGGTTTTTTATGGAAAATCTGTTTTTCTTCTTGCTTTTTGACTGAAAAACCTTATATTCTAAGTTTTTGTTTAAATATCAGTTATGTAAGTCTTGTAACAAGACAGGAGTTTGATATATGTCAAGAGAATGTTATTTTACAGGTAAACGAACCACATTTGGCAACAGTATATCACGTCGTGGTAAAGCCAAGCATCTTGGCGGCGTCGGAAAGAAGGTTACCGGCATTTCCAAGAGGAAATTTAAGCCGAATATTCAGAAAATTCGCGCTCTTATCGACGGTAAGGTTTGCAGAATTAAGGTTTCAACTAAGGCTATCAAAATGGGTCTTGTCCAGAAACCGCCAAAACGTAATTACAAACCCGCTGAAAAAACAGCCGTTTGAAGGTAGGTTATAAATAGTTTTTCTCTATAGCGGGGCCTATTAATGCCTCGCTTTTTTTATTTAAGCGGAGTTTTCACTGTGGCAAAAAAAATTGATAAAGAACAGGTAAGGAAAGTTGCCAAACTCTCAAGGTTGGAGCTAACTGATTCGGAAATAGAGGAATTTACCGGCCAACTTGGAGCAATTCTCGAATATGTTGAAAAAATGAACAAGCTTGATACAAAAAATATCGAGCCTCTCGCTCATTGTCTCCCCGTTAGTAATGTGTTCAGAGCAGATGTTGTAAAAGAATCACTCGGAACCGAAAAAACTCTCGCGAACGCTCCGAAGAAAGATGAAATGTATTTCTTGGTACCGAAAATACTCGATGATAATTCGGGAGCATAAAATTTCCAAAATGTAATCAGGAAGAAATAATTTCTACAATGGAAGAACTAACTGCAAAACAATTACGTGACAAAATAGCATCGGGACAAAT
Source organism: uncultured Pirellulales bacterium (assembly GCA_964567805.1). Taxonomy (GTDB): domain Bacteria; phylum Planctomycetota; class Phycisphaerae; order Sedimentisphaerales; family Anaerobacaceae; genus JAFGPS01. The sequence goes on from CAZMPL010000038.1 coordinate 12,844, forward strand.
TAAAAGTATAGATGCGGTCAAAGACGTATTCAGCCGGATAGAAAAATACGAACCGGTAATCGGAGCATATATCAGCACATTCAAAGAGCAGGCAATCGAACGTGCTGAGCAAATTGATAAAAAAATATCTGCCGGAGAACCTCTTGGCAAATTAGCCGGAGTACCAATAGCGGTAAAAGATAATATGTGCACAACTTTCGGCGCTACGACATGTGCATCGAAAATCCTTGAAAATTTCCATGCCCCATATAACGCAACCGCGGTTGAAAAACTTCTCGCAGCGGATGCGGTAATTATTGGTAAAACAAATATGGATGAGTTTGCGATGGGTTCCAGTACTGAAAATTCAGGCCTGAAACAAACTGTGAATCCATGGGATACATCTCGAGTACCGGGAGGAAGCAGCGGGGGAGCAACCGCTTGTGTGGCATCAGGAATGTGTTCGGCAGCTCTTGGTTCGGATACCGGAGGTTCGATTCGTCAGCCGGCAAGCTTTTGCGGCGTAGTAGGTTTAAAACCAACTTATGGAAGAGTGTCACGATATGGACTTGTAGCTTACGGCTCGAGTCTCGACCAGATTGGACCTGTCACGCAAACTGTAGAAGACGCTGCTTTAATGCTGAATGTTATCGCAGGTCACGACCTTTTGGATAGTACAAGTGTAAGTGAAAATATTGCACCGGTTTGTGATTATCTTGAAAAACTGAATGAGCCTGTCGAAAAACTCAAAATAGCAATTGCACCTCAGTTAAACGCAGGCGCCGACCAGCAGGTACAGAACGCTTTGAATGAGGCGATAAATATCTATAAAAATCTCGGTGCCGAAATAATCGAAGTCGAAATGCCTCATCTTGATTATGCAATAGCCGCTTATTATGTTATCGCGACCGCCGAAGCATCGAGTAATCTCGCACGTTATGACGGTGTTCATTACGGCCATCGTACCACAGATCCGAAAGATTATATTGAAGTTTATTCCAAGTCACGTGCAGAAGCATTTGGTCAGGAAGTAAAACGCCGAATTATGCTCGGAACTTATGCTCTTTCGAGCGGCTATTATGACGCTTATTATCTCAAGGCTCTGAAGGTAAGGAACCTGATACGAAGTGACTTTACAAAAGCTTTTGAAAAGAGTGATTGTGTTATGATGCCCGTCGCTCCGACAACAGCTTTTAAAATTGGAGAGAAAACAGACGATCCATTACAGATGTATCTTTCTGATATTTACACCATATCGGCTAATTTAGCCGGAATCCCGGGAATAAGTATTCCGTGCGGTTTCGATGATAAAAATCTGCCGATAGGATTGCAAATATTGTCACCCGCTTTTACAGAAGACAAATTGCTTCGTATAGCAGGAATGTATGAAAAACAAAACGACTGGCACAATAGAAAACCGAAATTATAAATAAAAAAAATGCTAAGCTCTAACCATAATTACTAAGCAAATATCAAATACAAAATACTAATGTTTAAAACATTTGGGTTTGAATAGTTTGTATTTGTTTTGATTTTAGAAATTAGAATTTAGGATTTTGGAAACGTTTAAGATAATGGCTGATTTACAATATACAATTATCGTGGGTTTGGAAATACATGTGCAGCTTTGCACGAAGACAAAAATATTTTGCGGCTGCGCACTTGAATTCGGCGCCGAGCCGAACAGCAGGGTATGTCCCGTGTGTTTAGGTATGCCGGGAAGTTTGCCTGTGATGAATAAACAGGCATTCGAATATGCTGTATTGGCCGGGCTTGCTCTGAATTGCAATATTCCCATGTTCACAAAATGGGACAGGAAAAGTTATTACTATCCTGATTTGCCAAAGAACTACCAGATAAGTCAGTACGATTTGCCGCTAAGTGAAAAAGGCTATATCGAAATTCCGCTCGAATCCGGCGAAACAAAAAGGATACGAATAACCAGGGCGCACCTCGAAGAAGACGCGGGCAAAAATGTTCACTCTTCAAGAAATTATTCGCAGGTTGATTTGAACAGGACTGGTACGCCGCTTCTGGAAATAGTGACCGAACCTGATATGAATAATGGTGCGGAAGTTCGCGCTCTCGCGGTTGAATTGCAGCGGCTGGTAAGATTTATCGGTGTCTCCGAAGCGGATATGCAAAAAGGTCACATGCGTTTCGAGCCGAATATCAATTTGAAAATTACCAGAAACGGCAAGGAATATAGAACTCCAATCGTTGAAGTGAAAAACCTTAACAGTTTCCGCGCACTTGAGCGAAGTGTCACTTACGAAGCACAAAGACAACTAACCGAATTTCTCGAAACAGGTATTGAGTTTGGTATGGGTAACAAAACAACTCGAGGCTGGGACGATGAAAAAGAAATTACTGTTTTACAAAGAGAAAAAGAAGAAGCGCACGATTACAGATACTTCCCTGATCCGGACCTTGTGCCGGTTAAGCTGACCCAGGAATGGCTCGATGAAATCAAATCACGTTTAAGTGAACTGCCACTGCAAAAGCAATTGCGATATGTAAATGAATACAATCTCAGTGACTATGATGCGGGTGTCTTAACCGCCGACCGCTCTACCGCGGATTTCTTCGACGAAACAGTAAAAGCAGGCGGTGAACCAAAACGTGTTTGTAATTTATTGACACAAATCGGTCTGAAAATAACTAAAGAGAAAAATTGCAGTATTGCAGATTTGCCTGTAACACCAAAAGGTATGGCTGATTTGGCAAAGATGGTTGAAGAAGGAACAATTAATGCAAGTTCCGCCGTGACAATTTTTGAAGCAATGGCACAAACAGGCAAACAGCCGGACGTTCTTGCAAGCGAGCTTAACCTCGTTCAGAAAAGTGATGCAGGAGAACTTGAAAGTATCGTTGACCAGGTTATTGCCGAAAACGCCGAAGCCGTTGCTGATGTTATATCAGGCGGTAAGAAAGAAAAGAAAGCCAGAGGTTTTCTTATGGGCCAGGTAATGCAAAAATCAAAAGGCCAGGCAAATCCAAAAATTGTTTCAGAAATCCTCGCAAAAAAACTTCGCTAAATCATTTGGTAGGGTGTGCTGTGCACACCAATTATATGAATTATAAACCTGTGCCGGTTGTAAATAAAAGGAAATGGTTTTGTAGCTGTATATAAAAGGAACTAAAAATGAAAATAGAAAAAAGCAGCAAAATAAAAAAAACACCCGTATTAATGGAAGGTGCAAAAGATATAGAGATAAGAGTACTGATTTCGAAAGCAGACGGTGCAAATAATTTTGCTATGCGTATGTTTGAGGTTCAGCCCGACGGACATACACCATTGCATGCTCATCCGCACGAACATGAAGTATTCATAGTTGAAGGAAACGGGACATTTCATTGCGACGGCAAGGAATACAAATTTACTAAAGAGGATGTAATCTTCGTTCCGGGTAATTCAATGCACAATTTCCAAAATACAAGCGATTCTCTTATGAGATTCCTTTGC
>CAZMPL010000039.1:0-16181 GCA_964567805.1 uncultured Pirellulales bacterium
TACCTTCGGCCTGCTTTATTTCAGGAAGATTTTTAATCTGCGAATAAAGATTCAAAGCAAACTCATTATTTCCTTTTGTTATCTGATTTTCATTGCCAGCATAAACTCCAGAAGCGAATATGCTTAATAATAACATAACAACAACATTTATTTTTCTATTCAACATAATTTCCTTCTCCGCAATCTTATTTATTATATTCATCCTGCCGCTTTCCATGGTAGGTTGTTACAGTATATTCTATTTCGCGTTTTGACCGCGGCTCGATGCTCATGTTATATCGTATGCGAGTGACATCGTATTTGTCATAAGGTGTTTCGCTTTTCAATGTCCAGAAGTTTGTTCCGAAATCTCGGGTAATTTCTATTGTTACAGGGATTTGTCTTGTATTTGTAATTTCGATTTTCCAGGTTCGTATCTCGTCCCAACCGGAAATATTGTTAGGTTCAAATATATAGTTTTCCGTTTTGAAATCCATCAAGGTCGGTTTGACTTCCACTAATCGACCCGAGCCAAGATTCAGTTCGACTTCTTCGTTTACCGGGATATATTTAACATTGGTTCCGCCGACATAAGATAAATGTCCTTCTTTATCTTCCAGACCGTATATTTTCACATTACCATCCGGCAGAGGAGTATCACCCAAATTATGTTCCTCGTCGTTCGCGAATTTTATAAACCTTATAGTCTGGCTTCCATAGCGGCCTTCATCATATTTATACAGACTCTCAACTTTGATATCATCAGCCTCAAAAGAAAGAAGTCTCTTTGACCACTGGTTTTCGATATTTTCCGTACCTTCGATAGAATAAAGGAAATATTCACTGAGGCCTTCCTTAATGATTTGTTTTTTTTCTAATTGACTAAATAGTTTTCCAACCATAGGCCTGTCACCTAACTGAGCCTCATATTTCTGAATAACCTCTCCATTTATATTTCCGGAAGCATCATCAAAGCCTCTATACATCCCAATTGGGCTATCGTATGGATATTGTCTTCTTGCAAGAGCGGCTATCTCATCGAGCATGTGTACCTGACCCACGATAAGACGGGTTTGTGCTTCTGCATAATCTTCACCGGAGTTATTGGAGACACGGACATAGCCTTTTATTCCCATTGATTTTTCATCTTCAGAAAGCGTACCCATGTAAAACGAGCGCCATGATAAGCCGCTGGTGAGATATGTTATCTCGAAAGGAACCGGGCCGCTGTATTCAGACTTAATAAGCCATCGACCAAGCTCTCTTTGTCTCGGAGGAAATACCAATGCCTGAATATCTATTTTGTCTTTTTGTTCTTTTGGTTCAAGACTCAGTGACGTAGGGTCAATAAGTGTATTCGACCATGAATACTGCAACCAGTTCCAGCCCTTTTTCAAGACAAGTTTTCGGCTCTCTCGAACTAATGTCAAATCAGCGGAATTATAAATCGTAAGCTGAACATTTTCTCGTTTCGGCAATGTAACCAGTTCAATCGCGCCAGCCGGAGGTGCGGGACTTTCATCTGCACCATAACTGTATTGGATAAAAATTAGAATCGAAAGTAATATAAATAATTTAATATTCTTTTTCATTTTCTTCTCTCTCACTGATTATATTCATCCTGCCTTATGCCGTGGTAAGTTGTTACTGTATATTCGATTTCGCGTTTTGTTCGCGGCTCGATATTCAGGTTAAATCTCGCCCGAGTGACATCATATTTATCGTAAGCTGTTTCACTCTGCATTGTCCAGAATTGAGTGCCAAAGTCACGTGTTACTTCTATTGTTACCGGGATTTGCTTTGTATTTATAATTTCAATCTTCCATGTTCGTATTTCATCCCAGCCAATAATAATATGGTTTGGATCATACATATAATTATCAGTTTTGAAGTCAATCATAGTTGGCTTAACTTCGACTAATCGCGCTGGGCCGAGATTCAATTCGACTTCTTCGTTTACCGGGATGTATTTGACATCTGTTCCACCTACGTATGATAAGTAACCATTCGCATCCGCTAAGCCGTATATTTTTACATTTCCATCCGGGATTGGAGTTTCACCGAGGTTGTGTTTCTCGTCGTTTGCGAATTTAACAAATCTTATAGTCTGGTTTCCATAGCGAGTCCCATCATATTTATATAAACTCTCGACTTCGATATCATTTGCTTCGAAAGAAAGAAGTCTCTTGGACCACTGGTTTTCAATAGTTTCCGTTCCTTCAATTGTATAAAGAAAATATTCACTAAGACCTTCTTTAACAATTTCTTTTTTTGTAATGTAATTCAATATAATAGTTTTTGAATAAGGTATTCTGGCTTCATCTCCTTCTATTAAAATCCCATCCCCATCCTTATCAAATCCCCATTCATTTCTTGTGGGATCTCCAAGAACAAGAGGAAGTGGACTACCATATGGGTATTGCCTTTGAGCAAGAGCGGCTATCTCATCAAGCATGTGTACTTTGCCGACAATCAGGCGAGTTTGAGCATTTTCGTAATCTTCGCCGGAGTTGTTGGAGACGCGGACGTAACCTTCCATTTCCATTGACTTTTCATCTTCGGAAAGTGTGCCCATGTAGAATGCTCGCCATGATAAGCCGCTTGTAAGATATGTTATTTCAAACGGCACCTGGCCGCTGACCTCCGAACGGATGAGCCAACGACCAATCTGCCGCAGCCTCGCTGGGAAAACTAATGCCTGAATATCGATTTGGTCTTTATTCTCTTTCGGTTCAATACTAAGTGACGTCGGGTCGATAAGAGTATTTGTCCACATAAATTGCAGCCAGTTCCAGCCGCGTTTTACTGTAACGTTTCGCTTTTCACGAACCAAAGTCAAATCGGCGGAATTATATATTGTAAGCTGGACGTTGTCTCGTTTTGGAAGAACATTTAATTCTATAGCGCTTGCCGGTAGAAAATACGGCTGCTCACCTAAACCATCTATTCCTAATATTTCTGTAGAATCACTTATTTCTCTATTTCCTCCTGAAGCAGCAAGAGTTTGAACCGGTACTCCTGTTTTCATAGTTCCATTTGTTAATGCTGGAGTTGAAGTCATTACGCTATCATCCACTCTTGGTGTTATAGCAACCATTCTACTTGGATTTTCACCTTTAGTTAAAGACTCATTTGTACGAGATCCAGACAATTGGTCGAATGCAATTTCTGTTTTAGGTACAGTATTTGAGTCTGGTGTTTTCTTTGGTATTGGGTTTGTTCTTTCCATATTTGAGAACATAATAATACCAATAACAATAACCGCCGCGGCGCTTAGCCACGCGGATTTGGTCAAGGAGAATATTTTAGCTGTTTGTGGTTTTTGGGTTTGTTTTACAACCTTTGAAACAAGCTGGGTTGAAACTTTTACTTCGCCTTTCAGTAAATCGAGAGCGGCGAATTTGCGTTTGAGCTTTTCAAGCTCTTCTGTACATTTCGAGCAATTTTTCAGATGAGCGGCTATTTCATTTGCCCGTTCATCCGAAGCCAGTTTGAACTGGAACTCAATAAGGTCTTTTTCGATTAAATGTCTGTTTGTACTCATAATTCCACCTCCGGCAATTTCTGAGCCAGAGTCTTAAGCGCTCTGTACATCTGAGTTTTTACTGTTCCGATAGAGCAATCCAACGCAATCGCTACCTCGCGATAACTCAGTTGCTGGTAATAAGTTAAAACAAGAGCGGCTTTCTGTTTATCCGGGAGTGATTCGACCGCCTGCCTGACCTGCTCGACCTGTTCGGCTTTGACCGTCGCGACAGACGGATTAAAGGAATTATCCGCCGCGGCAGTAGAAATCATGTCTTCGCCGTCTTCATTACTATAGTTCACTTTCAGGCTCTTTGTTTCTTCCCTGTGTTTTTTGCGGAAACCATCATAAGTAACGTTTGTAGCGATTTTGAAAAGCCAGCTTTTGAATTCCGAACCTTTGAAGGTATGAGACTTTTCGTGAACTCGTTTGAAAGTCTCCTGAAAAAGGTCTTCTGCATGTTCTCTATCGCCTGTCATTTTTATAAGATATCCTAAAACACTGTCTCCGTATCGGTTGACAATCTCACCGAACGCCTTTTGGTCACCCCTGCAATGGGCTTCTATCAAGCTCTTATCCGTGTTCATCATCGAGGCTATTAACTCCTAATTATCCCTTTAGACGAATATAGTAGCCTATCGGTTGACAGAAAACTAAGAAAAATAATAAAAAAATTGAAGTGTATATTAAATTTTATGAGCTTTTTCGTTTGGGAAAATTCCTGCCAAAAGAAATTTTACCCACATTAACACAAAAACAGTAATAAAATATTTCACCGCCGAGTTCGCTGAGTCCGCAGAGGTAATTGTAATATCAAGCAAGTTATAAGAGTTTTAAAATGAACTAAAGTTATAATTAAAAATTTTATACACTATAATTCTTTTTCAGCGTCCTCTGCGTTCACTGCGGTTGATAAATTTTTCGTATTAATTACTCATTAATTCTTTTTACTTGAGCCGCCGTAGATTAGACGCATCTGACCGACATTCGGTATTATATTGAACGGGAAATTATCAAAAGGTTTAAAACCGCTCGGCCAATAAACAAATAATGCCTTACCAACAAGGTAATCTCGCGGAACAATTCCGACTCGATATGGAGGAATGCCTTTATTCGAACGTCCCTCATTTCGCCACCATCTGCAATCCTCACTATTCGGACTATTATCGCCTAAAACGAAGAATTCATCTTTATTAAGCTTTAAAGGCTCTTTTATAGCCCAGCCTTTTTCATTGCTGTTATAAAATTTTTGCGAGGTATAGTGAATATCCCTGAAAAGAGCTACATGAGAAAGTTTCATTTTACCGGAACCGAAAATTTCGACTGTCGGCTCAATTTCAGGTTGTATCTGGCCGGCATCCTGCGGCTCGAGGCCCAAATCATAAGTCAACTTATGGTCGCCGTATTCCAAAACAAGCATATGATCGACATTCGCGAATTTGAATTCCGTCAATTTCTTATTATCTTCTGAAACCGGAGTTATAATTTTAGTAGCTAAAGGTTCTTCCTGGCCATTTCTGGTAATTATCATTTGGCCGTCAAAATCGATTTGGCCCTTGAATTTGGATTGATATTTACCAAGTGTAACTCCGATACATCCAGTCGTTTTTTCAAAATTAATATAGAAACGAATCATTAAATCGCTGCAAAAAGACATATTTTCATTTATGGTAATATCATTATATGCGTACCTTACTTTGAAATTATTGCCTTTTGATGTATTGTAAATAAGGGAATCAATCGAATCAGAGGTACTCTCCAGACTAAATACAGTCGGCCTGTCCTTATCAACTTTCCAGTGCGAAGAATCAGTACATTCAAAAGGCTGTTCCCATTGGTGCAGGTTAAAAACAGGATTCGAAGGATTAATCGACTGATAATCGTTATCATACACAATCATCCAATGCTCATTCTGCACTTTCGGCGGTTTTCGCTGGATTTTACCATTTATATAAATATCGCCATCTATTATCTGGACCGATTCTCCAGGAAGAGCTATAAGACGTTTTATATAATTTACCCATGGCTCGGCGGGATTTTTGAAAACTACGACATCCCACCTTTTCGGCTCAAGGAACTGATAAATACACTTTAATACAAGTATTCTGTCACCATTTGCTACATTTACCAAATCACCTGCCGGTCTTCTATAGCCGCAACTTGGACACATAGTAGAAGGAGACGGCTGTTTATCTACTGGTACTGTATCTTCAGCGACACCTTCAAAATGTGAAGGCATAAAACCATAATCATACTGATAGCCGCACTCGGAACATCTATATCGAAAATGTGCACCTTTGAGAGTATCTGCCATACTGCCGGTAGGAATACGGAATGCTTCCATTACGAATGCACGAAATACAAACGCAAGAATAAATGCAGTAATCAGCCATTCGAACGTATCTGCTACTTCACGGACCCGGTCTTTCTTTTTTTTCGTAGATTTTTCCTGCTCTGAAGTTTCTTTATTAGATGACATTTATTTAAACCTGTCTTATTTTAATATCAAATTTATCATAAACATTGCATTATTACGTTAAAATCTCAATCGGTCAATAAAGTAATTAATCAATATACTTTTTTTAAAAAGGATGAAAAAAGTATAGAAAATCCGCTAATTTATAAATTAAAATGAACTTTTTTAAGAATTTTTTGAGAATATTATAGTTTTCGTAAAAAATTGCTTGATGTATAGAAGTCTTTATTGTATAGTGATTTGCGGTGTTTTTGAGTTCTAAGAGGTGCGTGATATGCGTTGGAAAACAAAGACTATCCAATCCATGAAACACCAGCTCTTTTAATGTATAATATTTGTGTTTTCTTATTGCTATTTCCCGAAATGAGGTATTCTATGGTAACAATTACGAAGAAAGAATTGATCGACCGGATCGCGGAATCTACACAAGCAAAAAGAGTAACTGTCAAATGTATAATCCAGACTTTCCTCGACGAAATAACTAAAGAGTTATGTAATAATAATCGTTTAGAATTCCGTGATTTTGGTGTTTTTGAGACAAAAACAAGAGCATCCAGAATCGCACAAAATCCAAAAACTCTTGATCGGGTCGAAGTACCGGCTAAAAGGACAGTGAAATTCAAGATGGGTAGATTGATGAGAGAAAATCTACATTCACCCAAAACGAATCCGACCGAGGTAAAATGACTTTATCAATAATCTATTATTGAAGAATTTTAAATCAAAACGATAAATATTTAGCGAATTAGTGGTTTATATTGATTCGAACCTGTTTTTGGACAGGCTTTTCGGTCAATGGAGAGAATAATCCGTTATTAAATTGTTCTTAAGGAGATATTTATGCCAGAGGGAAAAGTAAAATGGTTTAATCCCCAAAAAGGCTATGGATTTATTTCTACTGAAGACGGCCGGGATATTTTTGTCCATTTCTCGAATATTTCGAGCGATGGATTTAAAAGTCTTAAAGAAGGAACGCCGGTTTCCTTCGAAATAGTAGAAGGCGAAAAAGGATTACGAGCCGAGAAAGTAGTAGCAAAAACAAAATAATATATGATTGATTAAGAGGCTTGAGGGAGAATTTTTAGCACACCTTGTTTTTTACTTATTAATACCCAGGTTTCCTGATTATTTCGAATTTGGTTTGCACATATCGCATTATGACGTTTTTCATAGTACGGAATTGGTGCGCACATATAATAATAAGGCAGAATTTTAGGCGTTTTTGTGCTGAAATTCAGGTTTTGAAATATATTTATCCCATAATATATCTTTAATCATATTTTCATATTGAATTAACTTTAGAATATCATATATAATTATATTATGGGACATGAAGCTTACCAATCTGGTCTCGATTGCAGCGTCCTTATGCTCAACAGGCACTATATGGCTATACGCATCATAGGCGCCAGACGGGCAATTTCTTTACTTTGCCGGAACCTCGCGGAAGTAATTTCATTAGAAGAAGGTCAATTTTCCAACTACGATTTCAATAGCTGGTGTGAAGTAAGTCAGTTCAGAAGCACTTTCACACCGAATACGCATGACTGGATTTCTACTGTAAATTTTGATATAGCTGTACCGCGAATTATCAGGCTGCTGTTCTATGATCGCCTGCCGCGAAATGAAGTAAAATTTAATCGAAGAAATATTTTCGCCCGTGATAAAAACAGATGCCAATACTGCGGCAGGAAATTTCCGACAAGGGAATTATCACTCGACCATGTAGTACCAAGAAGCCTGGGAGGAAAAGCCTCATGGGATAATATCGTCTGCGCATGTCCGGAATGTAATGTAAGAAAAGCAAACATGACACCGGAACAGGCGAATATGCATCTCATTAAATTACCTGAAAAACCAAAACACAACCCAATGGTTCACATCCAACTGGGCCATGAAAAATACAGAAGTTGGAAACAATTCCTCGACCACGCATACTGGTCAGTCGAGCTAAAATAACCCTGAAACAATTATCAGGGATTATTTTATTTACCATTTCTGACAACTATTTGTATAGTTTTATAATTCAGAGATTTATTATCACTTACGATAATAGTAATAGGATATGTTCCAGCCTGTTCGGGAATCCAGCTAAATACCTGATTCGAGAAAGTTGCATTTTCAGGTAGTCCGAGAGCGGCAAATTTTAAGGTATCACCATTGTTGTCTATAGCAGATACAGAAAAGGTTAATAATTCCTTTTTCGAAACATTCTGATTATTCAAATTTTGAATTTCAGGAATATCATTTACATAACTTGTTTTCCAGTTGCCATAAAACACTAACAAGTCGTTTAAGTCAACTTTCCCATTAAAATCAAAATCTCCTCGTAATGGTAATTCATTAGAATTCCAATCCTGAGCAAAGAGTAATACATCATCCCATGTAACATTATTATTATTGTTAAAATCCCTTCTATCACCAACTTTCGATTGAGACATACTCGCCTGAGTTGTGCCGCCATAGGCTCCGATATTTATTCTACCACCATGAGGCCATACTTCTGATTCCAGGCTCTGGTTTTCGTTACCGTTATCAATACAAGGACTTGTTACATTATCCTTTACCCAGGTACGAGTCTTGGAATTCCATCGACCTGCCTGTGATTTCAAATGAAAATCTCCCTTGTCTGGATCTGTAAATAAAGGTTCTTCTGTATTTGGATTTTGCAAGCCATATACCGGATGCACCCATACAGATTGAATCCAGCAATTATAAGGATAAATCTGTCCGCCCAAATCATAGCTATTATTCCATAATATACAGCTTACTACATTACAATAACTGCTACCCTGATAAATACCACCTGTGTTTCCATAAAATGTACAATTGCTTATGTTATAACCAATTGATTCTCCATATACACCACCGCCGGAATTTGCAATATTATTAAATAGAATACAATTTACAATATTCAATCGGCTTGCTTCGGAAACAATTCCACCACCATTCATTGAGGCAATGTTACCGGTAAATTCACAACTTTTTATTACAGGCATACCTTCAAAATTATATATCCCGGCACCTGATGTTGAAGTGTTCTGATTGAATGCACATTTTATTATTTGCAGTTCAGCACCAGAATTATAAATACCACCGCCATTATTCGCATTGTTTTCATTAAATGTACAACTGCTTATTATCGACTTAACAGTAAGGCTATTAAATATCGCGCCACCTTCCTCGTTAACCGAATTTTTTGTAAAAGTACAGTTATTTAGTGTTTGATTGCATTTATTGTTAAACAATCCACCACCTTTACCAGCCAGGTTTTCGGTAAATATACAATTATTCAGGACTGAGCCATCACAAACATTGAAATATGTTCCGCCGCCTGAACCATTAACAGAATTTCTGGTAAATGTGCAATCATTGATACTTATACTATTACTTGTATAAATTCCGCCGCCATTTCTTATTCCTTTATTTTCCTCAAACGCGCAATTGCTAAGAACCATATCGATTCCTTTTGTCGAATAAAGTCCCCCGCCATACAAAGATTGATTTTTCTTGAAAGTACAGTTATTCAAAATCACACGGGATTCGTCAACATACAAAGCACCACCTGAATTATCAGAGACATTTCCAATAAAGTTACAATTTGTTATTAAGACACTACATTCGGTAATAGCTATTCCAGCGCCATCGGTTGCTTTATTATTTGAAATAATGCAATTCTTTATCGTCGGACAACTTTGAACTATATTGATTCCGCCGCCCATCTTCGTTTTGCCATTTTTAATTGTAAAACCATCCAATACAGAATGCGATTCTTCTCCGTTATGGAAATAGAATCCACCATTTTGTGACTGACAATCGATAATACAAGTTTCAGGCCCGGATTGACTTCGAACTGTAATAGCCTTTCCTGAAAAATCTATGTTCATATTACCCTGACCAGTATATTGACCCGGTAAAACAATAATCTCATCTTTGAACATACTATAATTTATAGCTTCCTGTATCGTATCGAAAGGATGTTCCATAGAACCATCTTCCAGAGAATCACTTATACTCGAATTATTTGGTCCCGGATCAGAAGGAGCATCCGAATCAACATAAATTTTTATCTCTCTTGGATTCAAAGCCAAAGAGACAGCCTCATATGCATCGAGGCAGCCATAACCATAAGATGCATCCCATCCTGGAGTACCTAAATCCAATGCAGAATCAGCCATAATATTTTTAACTTCATAGGAAATTAAATCCGGATTTACAGAAAGAATAAGAGCTGCAACTCCGGCCGCTAGCGGACAAGAACCTGAAGTTCCTCCCATTCTATCTGTATAGTCTCGTATGTTAGGATCCCTGTTGTTAAAACCTTGGCTACCACTTACATCAATCGTCCACATATTTCCAATTAAACCTGCGTCTCCGCTTGGCGCAACAAAATCAAGTTCCGAGCCACTTCCACTATAATACCAAACATCAAAATTTGGATCCACGGCGCCTACGGCAATCACTTCCTGGTATTTTGCGGGATACGAAACTATACCACCATTAGCCCAGTTACCCGAACTAAACAATACGACACAGCCTTTGCCATTGCGGCCAATTCCATTTTCCAGTGTCACATCTTTTATTGCCGAATGTATAACCGGAACATCTATGGAAACACCCCAACTATTACTGATTACATCTGCTCCAGCTATAGCCGCGTATCTAATAGCAGAAGCAATACTCTCTTCTGTTTTAACATTACCCCCATATGAGATTTTTACAGGTAAAATTTTACAATTCCATGCAACACCGATAACTCCACGATTATTGTTGCCTTGAGCGGCTATCAGCCCGGCGCAAGAGGTACCATGACCGTCACTGGAAGTTCTTGGTTCTGTGTCATTATTATTATTATAAAAATTCCATCCATGAATATCATCTATTCGATAATTACCATCATCATCAATTCCATTACCTGGAATTTCATCGGGATTTGTCCATATATTATCTTTCATATCAGGATGATTTGATTGCACTCCATCATCAACAACCGCTACAAGAATATTCGGGTTACCAGAGGTATACCCCCATGCTTCGGGAGCCCGTATCATATCAAGATGCCATTGCTTGTTAAAATATGTATCGTTAGGTTCTATTTTGCCTTTGTATTCAATTTGAGATTCGCTAAATTTCATAGGCTGAAATCCGATAGACGGAGTTGCCCATTCAATAAAGTCTGCTAAATTAAATATTTCAACCGCGTTAAACACTTCTTCTGCATTGTGAGCTGATGAAGAAATACAATATTCTTTTTCGGTATATAGTAATTTGTGGGAAATAGTACAATTGAGTTTTGAACATAACTCATTCAATGCGTCATAATTCTGAATATTTTTTAATCGAACGAGAATATCAGGCATAACAACAACCATTTGTCCCTGAAGAACAAAAAGCGGCGAGACATATACCGTTTCCGACTGGTGACTTAAAAGACTTATATTATTTTTATTGCTGGAGGGAGATTCATTGTCTAATACGACAATCATATCATCCCTGTCTAATATCTTAAGATATTTTTTATTTTCGCTTTGCTTTGAAGATACAAATTTATTTAATTGCTGCAAAGCAGATATCTTCCCTGATGATTTCACTACGTATCCAAGTTCGGGACTCGGAACAAACTCCATCGTATAATCACCAGCTTTTACAGAATAAACAAGAGTATCCCGTGACATACAAATTGAGATAATTAATGATAAAATAAATATGATCACTATGCCTATCGCTCTTTTACACCGCATGAATTCCTCCTTTTTAGGAAAATACAGCTTAATATAATAACAAAACGGATATACCTATTATAACATGATTAGTATTACTTAAAATATACCAATCAGAACGTTAAACACATTCCTTACACATTCCTTTGAAAAAATACAATTCCTGCTTTAAACCTCGATTTTACAATAACATAAAATAAAAATCAATAATATATCCGGTTTTAAGAACAATAAAAGTCACTAAGTATCCCCAGAATTTATCGGTAAACCTGAGAATTATATCCGAAAATATCATAGTTTCGATTCTATTCTTTATCTTCAATCAATCCAACTGTCCCCTCGCCAATCGCAATCAGACCATATGGTGTCTCCAAAAAAGTCTCAGCATACTCACCATTAAGAATTTTTCTATCAGTAATCTTTGATTTATCGAAAATCTTACTATTTCTGAGAACATTTCTATCATAGTATGAATACATTGGGACACGTTCAATATGGTTAAGTTCGTAATTATTCGTATCCATTAACCAATAACCTCTCCACTTGTCTTTATCTGAACCTGCCCCACCCAAGGAATAAATCTGAAAAAATAATTGGTCAGGATTGATATACCGCATATCTCGCATCCCATATGTATAACCTGAATTAAATGGCGGTTCGCCATTTAATGTACTGCAAAAAACCGTCTCCCATTCTTTTGTCTCTAAATCATATATACCAAGGCCGCTTTCATGTCCTGATCCGCCATAGGCGACCCATAATTTTCCTGAATCTTTTGACGGATCTTTAACCATAGATGTTATTGAAATAGAAGGAAGACCATCATCCTGAGTCAATATTTGCGGATTTTCAAAATATCCTCTACCTTCTTTAAGAATACCTGGAAGAACAAAAATCCCTTCCCCATCCAAGGATATATAACTATTTTTTTTGTTTATTACTAAACCAGATAATACTGGATTTATTAATAATATATCTTCACATTTTGCCTGCCATAAGGAAACTACTTTTTTTTGTTTAAGATTAATTCCCACAAGTCCAATGGAACATACTATCTTATCTTTATCTTGCAGCCCCATAAGACCCATAGCTATCCAGAGCATTTCATTCCTGACATCAAGACAGAACCCTCTTCTTAAAAAAGCACCTTCCGAATAAAATATCTTAATTTCTTCCGGCCAGTCTTTTTGATTTAGAATCATAGTTATACTGAAAGGCTTTTCAGGTTCAATAGGTAGTTCTCCTGAAATTTTTCGTTCGATTTCATCCCGAATTCCTTTTAATTTATTAAGTGCCGCCATCACATTATTATTACTATTATTATTAAGTTTTTCAGATATTCGTTCCAGTAATGAGTCATATCGCATATATAATTCATTTATTTTTTCAATATCAATTTTTTTCGAGTTTTTATTTGCATAATCATTAATGCTATCGAGAAATTTTGTCAAAGGAGGATTGGAACTAATTAACAAAAGTGAAGTAAGCGTATCAGTATCATTATTATCAATAACATAACCACAGAACTCCTCCCATATACTGATCCTTTCTTCTAAAGTTGCCCTCCCAAAACGGTTTACATAATAGATTTTTCCAAATAAACCAATCATTGCTTCTGTAACATATTTGCTATTATTTAGTTTTGAAGTCTTGAATTCCTTTCTTAAGTCATCAACAAAGCTTTGATAGTCAGAAAAAAGTATAAGTTTACTTTGGATACCAACTACAGAATCATTAATATCGGCAAGTTCTTCGAGGTACACATTTATAAGTTTTTTAGTTTCATCCCATGAATCTTTCAAATGTGAAGAAAGAGGTCTCAATCTGGATAGAAGAGGATGACTATAATTTTCCGCGAAAAATCTTTTATAAATTTCTTTTCGTGCAGAATCAGAACTAATGCATCCTCCTAACTTTGGTGGCATAAGATATTCATTAAAAGCTTTTTTGAGATTTGCGATAACTTCATTTGGTTCATCCGACTTTATCCAGGCCAGACTTGCTGCTGTAATACAATTTTTAATTTGAGCAGGATCGTTTCCTGCAATTTGTTTTCGAAGGGCATCTTCCAATATATCTGCCCAGATTTTCCGATTTTCATGATTTATTTGCCTTATTTCTTCTGTTTTAACAGAGTAATTACTACCTAAGTAACCTTCTCCCAGATGACTACCCAGTAGCCCTGCGAATTTTAAAGGAATCTGAGATGTTGATGGTAAGCCTTTTTCATAGTTATCTCTGATTTGACGAACTAATATCGAAGCCATATTAACAATTTCCATATCTGAATATGGACTGCTATCAGAACCATTTCTCATGATTCTTGTAAAAACTGCTCCTGTGTAAAATACATTATTAGGCTCTAAAGCATAAGCTGCTTCGAAAACAGGCATTGCTTCATCATTTCGGACATGATTGGCAAGCATTTGACCTTGTTTGTAGAATTGTTCGGCTTCGAGTTTGGGATTCCATCTTCCTATAGAAGGTGAATCCTGCAATTTCTGAATAATTTCTGTAACTACTTTATCTATTGCAATTATTGGTTCGTTTGGTTCTACTGGGACTATTAGGGATTTTATGATGCTCCCACCTGCCTGTTTTAAGTTCAGGTACATTTCCAATTGGCCGTTGTTTGGTTTTATATAGCCGTCAATTAAAATCGCTGAGTTCCAGAATTTGCTATCTTCGCCTTCTGTTCTTAGCTTTTCGTCGAGCAAAACTTTCAAATCCTCGCGTTCTAACATAATTATCTGCGGCTCAAGGCTCAGTCGAACGGAAAGCATTGTCGGCAAGGTTCTTTCGAGAATCTTATATTTTTCATCCAATTCGACGCGGTGGATATCAACTATGCCAACCGGAATAAGTTTTTCATCCGGCTGTTTTAGTTTACTAAGCACACTCTCGATTTTCTTAACTATACTCCCGATTGCTTCTTTTGGATTCAAATTGTCAGATTGTTCGAAGTAGTCCAGAAGGCGCAGGCCGTGAGCGGTCTCCGCAAACCGCACACGGATTAAATCGCCGGATTCCTCGCTCTGATTTTCAAGAGAAAGGATGATAAACGCGTCGGCTCGTAATAGTTTGCCTATTTTAATAGCGGTATTTCTATCCTGAAGTCCTGCGGCACTCAATTTCTGTTCTTCGAGAATTTTGTCAATAGCGGCTCGTTCAAGCAGATTGATACCTTCTTTTTGTGATAATTCCACTTCAAGTAATGATACCAAAGCCGATTCGTTCAGGCCGGAAGTTTTGTCGGTTATTAATGCAATATTTACTTTTTCGCCTGTATTGGCGAGTGAAAAGCTGGCCGCATATAATATCAAAGCTGATACCAGAAGGACATTTTTGTTCGTCCTTCGTATTACTTCGGAGAATAAAACACGCATTATTTTTGTATCCTCAAATTCAAACTATAGACGACTGCTTTTAAAATTTCATAACTATACAATAAAGAGTCCTTGTAACGTCAAAAATTTCAAAAAAACTCGATTTTCATCAACATTTTACTGAAAAATCGCGTGAAAAGCCATAAATTTGGGTTTGTTTCATAATTAAATCAGGGTAATGCCAGCAAAACATTCAAAATTTTCTAAGCGTTCACAGAAAAACATTGTCATATTTTCAGTAATCAGTTACAAAATTTCTTCAGAAATAGTATTCAAAAGGATTTATTATAAATATTTGGAAAAAATAAGATTTTTCAGCATTTTTCCGGAATTTATTGTAACGAATTCTCGTTTGAATCGTCTATATTAAGGTAAGGCAAAAATTGCGGTAGTATTTTTTAAAGAAAATGTTATGTTTTCTTAATTGAAAGAATAAAATCCAGAAAGCCAAATCCTTGCGAGTTGCTTTTTAGGTACCATGGAGCAAGCTATTAATGAATAACTCGGTAGAAACAAAGCCATCTGTTATCTCAATATTGAAAACAGACAATAAACTCAAAGCAGTGGAACTTCAAAAGCAAAACGGAAACTTTGCGATTCTATGGTCCAAAAGCAGCAGCGAAAATGACCTGGACTGGCAGGTTTTCGCAGCAACTTGCGGCTTATTTGCAAAAACAATTCAGCATGAGCACAATAAAAGTGATAAATATATCGTGGTTGGTTATGATTCTACCGGTACCGCTTTTTATCGGGTAAATGTTCCTTTGGTAGATGAAAAGGAAGTATCATCCATAGTACAGTTACAGGCGGAAAGCCGGTTTCCACTATCCACGGACCAGATGGAACTTGCATGGCGAACCAGCAAACTTGCCAACAAACAAATGGATATTACTATCGCGGCCGCAAGAAAACTGAGTGTTCATAAATTTATCGATAAAATCAGATTTCTGAATCCTGAAAAAGCTTTGCTCGACTATGAAGGGATAGTAAAAGCATGGAAAGAAGTATTTTCAGGAAATGAAAGAAATGCCGTAATCATAAACCCTGGAACACATAACACACAAATCTGCCTTGCCGAAAAAGGGCTGCTATGC
>CAZMPL010000040.1:0-16102 GCA_964567805.1 uncultured Pirellulales bacterium
AATTACTTCGCAAAAAACCAACATGCAGATGGTGAGTATCATCCGGCTGAAACCTGCATTTGTTCGATTGTACGATTCTATAAGACAGTTCAGATTTTACGGTATTTTAAGTGTATCAACATTACATCAGTCCCGACGACCAACGAAAGATGAAATAGAAATGATGGGGGGAACGAGCGGCGGAATGATGGGAGGGGGGATGGGTAGGCATGTATCCAATGCCCAGCCTTCTTCTGTAAATAGAGAAGGTCTTGCAGCAGGAGAAAAATATTATTATGAGGATCGAAAAGGACTCAGTATGAATGCCAGTTCTCCTGTCGCAGAGACACCACCTCCACCAGCAATGCTGCAGCGAAGGATATCCCCGGAAACTGCTCAATCCATGACAAGAGACGAAGCACGGGATAGAGAATATTTACAACAACAATTAGAGTTGGAACGACAAAGGGTTCAACAAAGGGCAGATGTACTTATTCAGGGAGATGAAGGTACGATACCATTTCAGGATTTAGTAACATATCCCCAAAATTGGAGAGATATACAGTCGCGGGTGGCACGGTCAGGAATTATAGCCGAAGGGCGTTATACCTTACCTGTTAATCTCATAGCAAATCCCGGAGCGGGAAGGCTCGCAAGGTTTATGGGATTGGGAACTGATGATTTGGTTATTGGTCTGACAAAACAATCCAAACAGAAAAACTACATGACTTTCGGTTTCCTGCTGATGACAATTTTCGGACTCGCGATGCTATTGAAGAAAATTAAAATATACGTTGGATGCCTGGTTGGAATATTACTGCTTTCGTCTTTCGTAGCGGTATGGTATCCTTCGCTGACATCTTTCGCAAACGGAATATTCTGGGGAGTTCTTTTCCTCATCGTGCTTATGATAGTAATTTGTATCGTTCGAAAAATATTAAAACGCACAGGCTGGATTTCCGGAAACAGTGCAGCTATAGCCGCGTTAATAATTTTATGTTCTATTCTGACTGTTAATGTATCGGCGGCTCAGCAACCGAACACGGCACCAGTAACTCAGAACACTGAACGAATAATCATTCCATACGAGACAACACCTGATAAAGCGAATACTTCAGGGAAGGTTCTTGTTCCGTATTCACAATTTGTCGAATTGTGGAACAAGGTGCATCCGACTGAACCTATCGATTTACCTGTTCCGGGAACGGACATTTCTCTTGCTGATGTTAAGTATAATGTCACTATGACACAGGAGCAGCTTAACCTTGTTCTTACCGCTGAAATCAAAACATTCGGCAAGGAATGGGTGACATTGCCGTTGCCTGTTTCCGGCCTGGCTATTACCGAAGCGATGTTTAAAAACAAAGATGCGCAATTGCTGGCCGGTCCGGGCGGGATGGTTCTTATGCTGCCGGGCGATTCCTCTGGAACATTGCAGCTGAAAGCGATTGCCAAGCCTCAGTACATGGGAAAAATGGGCAGCATAAAAATGTTATTGCCTCCGTTGCCGGCCCCTGTGATTAATGTCACTCTCCCGGAGGCTGATTTGGAACTTGAAATAGACGGTATCGAATCTCCGGCTTACAAGCAGGATTCTAATACCGGAAATCGCTGGACGGCCGCTCTCGGTATGTCCCGTGACATAACAATGCGATGGCTGCCTAAACTCGGTGACAGATCGGGTGACAGTACGCTTTCGGCTGATTCGAAACATGATGTTTACTCGTTTCACTGGTCGGTAATCGGAGTAACTAAGGTTACATACAGCTTCGCGGGAGGCGAGCGTGACAGGTTCAAATTCCTTGTTCCGATGGATACGACACTTACAGACGTAGCAGGGACGAATCTCCGCGATTATCGCCAGTTGGGTGAATCGGATTTTGATGGCAAAACTTTCAAAGTAATCGAAGTTCGCCTGCATCGTGCCGCGAAAAAACAATTCGAGCTTACGGTAAAATGGCTTTCGTCTTTACCTGTAGGAAAAGATACGGGCGAGGAACTTCAGCTTGTTCGCGCGGGAGATGTCAGCCGTGAAAGCGGAACCGTGACTCTCTACTCGGCGGGCGGAATGGAAGTTAAAGTAACAGATGTAGTAGGTGGTCGAAGAACGACAATAGAAAGCAGCCCGAATCCAGCCGCAATTCAAAATTCAGTTTTGCAAAATGCGGCACGTGGTAACGTTCCTGCAGGAGTTGCCGTGGAACAGGAATCTTCCGACAGGGCAAAGCCGGTAGCGAGCTATTACTGGCCGTACAGGCCTTTCTCGATTTCGCTGCAGTTTTCGAGAACTTCTACTGTTCCGAAAATAAATCTCGACCAGCTTGTCAGAGTAAATAATGACAGAATCGAGCTTCTTGTCCAGGCGAATCTTTCAACAGAGCAGGGCGAACTATTTGACGCGAGTTTCTCGCTTCCGAAAGATTATGAATTGCTCAGCGTTGTAGGTCCTTCCGTTAATGATTTCTACGAACGCTCGAATTCGAACGGTAATTTTGTGCATATAGAATTCGACAGGGGACAGCTTCAGACAACAGTCGCTCTCGTACTTGTACAAAACAACGCTCCACCGGAAGATTTCAATGTGCCGACAATCATGTATATCGATTCGGTTGGTCACGAGAAATCTGAGCAGAAGGGAAGATTGGCGGTACAGATTGCTGCTTCGTTCAATGCGCATACTATATCAAGCAAAAATCTCGTCAGCGTGACACCAGTGACATTGCAGGGCTGGCTCAACGATCAGCAATATAATCTTGTGCAGTTTGCTTATCGCTACGAGCAGCCGGACCTGTTATTGCAGTTGAAAATCGTTAACAAACCGACACAGATACGTTCGGAAATATTCGCCGGCATAGTCGTAGAAACGACTTCCGTGAATTACACTTACCGTTTGCGATATAATATAGACGGCTCGCCTGTAGATAAACTCAGCTTTAATCTCCCGAGCGAATATGCTCCACTGGTTGCGGTTGAGTCACCGATTCTGCGAAGTCTGAACAAAGTCGATGCGAATGACAATCGAACAAGCTGGACGATTTCGTTTCTCAACGAAGTTACAGGGATCGTTGATATCGCGGTTAACTTCTCGTTGCCGGTCGAAAAAACAACTACCACATTGACTATACCTGACCTTGCAGCTGATTCGCCGGAAGGCCAGCGAACGATTGTCGCGGTTCAGAATATGTCACGCCATGAAATAAAAATCGCACAAAGCCGTAATCTTACAGTATTGCCATTGAGCGAGCAGCAGGCGATGATTCCGGCCCAGATGAGAGATTCTCTGCAATATGTTTATCAATCTTATGAAAAGGACTGGCAATTTTCTCTCGGCCTGACACAGGCAAAGGAAGCCGCACGTATCCAGGCGGTAGTTGATTTGCTTTCCATCACAACAGTTGTGAATCGTGACGGCAGATGCAGATACGAAGTTAAAGTTGCACTCCAGAATAGAAGCGAGCAGTTCCTTAAAGTACAGGCTCCCAAAGGTTTGAATCTCTGGAGCGCGAACGTAGCTTCCCAGCCGGTAAAGCCGGTTCGTGACGCGAATTCACCCAAAGGTGTAGTTCTTATACCATTGGTAAAAACTTCTCCGGGCGGATTGCCTTATGATATAATCATGTATTTTGCCGATGAAGGTGACAAACCATTAGTGAATCCGCTTAAAGGAATAAGCAGACTTAAACCTCCGAGCATTTCGATTCTCGACATACCGGTGACACGAACAACATGGTCGCTGCGCCTGCCGAGCAATTATAAATATATGCGTCCCGGCGGAAATATGTCACCTATTGTCGGAATTGTCGAAGCTCTTATTCTTGACAACCAGGCGAGACTCGAACAGTTGAACAGAATGGACCAGAGTTACAGAGATATCGCGGTCAAAGGCAAAAGCAGCCAGATTGATACCGCAAGATATAATTATAATGTGCTGAATGACCAGGTATCTTCTAATATCAAGCAGATCGAAGATTTTATAAATACTAATGGCGATGTTATAAGCTCGGAAGACCGTAACCGGCTGATGAGTGATGTTGGAAAACAGCGAGTATTACAGAGCGGTGTCATTGGAAGTAATTCGGCTTTTATTGTGAAACAGCAGGAGCAGGAACAGAATAATATGAATTACTATTTGAACAGTACAATTTCAAACGGAGGTGTCGCAGAAGACGCTCGAAATATCCTGCTCAATCAAATGCCGAGTTTCGTGGAAAGTAATGAACGCCAGCAGATTGAAAGGTTAAATAAAGAATTGTCCGAATCGCAGAGACAGTTAGATATTTCCAATGAAACAAAGAAAGCAGCAATTGCGTTTGATAAAGTTTCTGATGGTAAAGATGCTGCCAAAAAGCCTGGCACAGCCGCGGATGAACTTATTTTGGGTGAATCCGAGAAGAAAAAAGAAGTCGCCAAGACACTTGAAGAACTTTCTTCTAAAACCGATTCTTCGATTGCCCAGAGACAGGTTCAGTTGCAGGAACAATTAACCCAGATGAGTTCCAACAGGTTCCAGCGATATACCCAGTCCAATCAGTCTCGAAGTGTACAAAATCAGGTCGTAATGGACAATGACTTTCAAGATATGCCTCAAAATATGCAGCAAGGAACCATGGGTGGATTTGGTGGTGGAATGATGGTCGGCGGAGGCGCTATGAATGGCGCAGCGAGTATGGGCGGTATGGGCGGAATGATGGGTGGTTATGAAGCAGGCGGCATGGGCATGGGCGGCGGCAGAGGCGGCAGAGGCGGCGCTATGGCTCAAGGCTCGCGTACTACAACTACGACTGGAAGAACAGAGGGCGAACCACAAATGAGTTCAGAATCTGGTCAACTTCAACAACAAATAGACAGAGGTGCAGGAAACCGGGTTTTTGATACTGCTACGTCATATGAACCAGCTTCATTACCAGTTATGCAGAGTACTTATGTATCTCAAAATGTATATTCTCTGCCTGTGTCGCTTCCATCGGGAGGTGAGATTAGACTCGATTTCGCGCGTCCATCCGGCCAGGCTGAGTTGAGTATATGGGCTGTACCTCAAAAGACTATAACTAATCTCGTCGCGACTTTAGTGATTGTGGTATTGCTTGCTGTTCTCGTTGCAGTTATGAAAATATGGAAACAGTTCAGTAAGAAACGAACTATATCCGGAAAAACACTGATAGTTTATGTCGTACTGTTTGCAATTTCGGCGCTTCTTTTTGGAATATTCGGCTTGATAGCAAGTATGCTGATTATCCTTGTAAACGAAGGCAGACATGTAATATTCGCATAAGATGAAATATGATAACATTGCATTGAAGATGAAATTTAAATATCAAATTGTTACTTTGTTAGTATTTAGCTTTTTTTATCAAGCAGTTTTGGGGCAAGGGTTGATCCCAATATTTGTTCCTATTGATGAAAAGGATACTAACTGGAATATAGTTCAAACAGAGATTGAACGAATAACAAAATTAGATCCAAATTCACCAACAGGTATTAAAATAGATAATTTCGGTGCGCTAAATGTTAAGGATGCTAATTTTTTATTTCCTGATTGGAGATTTTATGGTTTTGATTACTCTATGTACGTGAAAAAAGAAGAAGATAAACATAAAGTGAGTATCCCATTTGGATTAGGCTTTTCATTAGCAGTGTCTTCAGAACCTAATAATGTAAAGACTTTCAAATTTTATAATTATGGCAATTACGATGAATATGGAAAATTCCTTATTGTTAATAAGATTCCTATTTATAATGCTAATGATGCTAAGCTTGTATGGGATGCTTTTTGTGAGATTCATAGAAAAGCATGGAAATCTTACAAAAATAAAAATGTTTCCAATAATGAATGGAAATTGGGAATGAGTAGTGGTGATCAAGGTATTTCTGCGGATAATGAATTCCATACTATTGTTACAAGAACTTATTATTACAAAGTTATAACTGATCCTAACTCAAAACAAATTACTGGATGGAAAAGTACTGTAGAAACTTCAAACAAGCGGGTAGAGAAAATACAATAAAACTTCTTAATCATTGTTTTGTTTGGGATTTTGATTTTATCTTCTGCTTGCTGTCTATATCAGATTATGATAAATTTGCTGTATGGTAAATTTATATGAGCATTTGCTTGAGAATTTGTTGATTCCGGTTAAGAAAGCGAAGTTTCTGACTGGGATGTTTCGCTGGCCGCAAAAAACTGTTCTTTCAGGTTTTTGTGGTGATGATACTTTGCCTTTGCGGCAGCTCAAAACCGACCTTCTAAAATGTTCTATCGAAGCTCGTCTTACTAAAAATCCTTTCGATAAAGCCGACCTGAAAGTTATTCAGGATACAAGTATCACAAATCCGGAAGCTTATCGGCTCGTTATTAAATCGGATGGAATCTCAGTTCATTCGAGTTCAAATACAGGGACGTATTACGCTATTCAGACACTTCGCGATATAGTTCAGATATTTGGCAAAACGATTCCGGCTATGACTATAGAAGATGAGCCGGACTTTGCGAGAAGGGGAGTTTATCACGATTGCTCGCGAGGAAAAGTTCCGAAGCTAAGCACGCTCAAAGACCTTGTTATAAGATTGTCGCACTGGAAAATAAACGAACTTCAGCTTTATATCGAAAACGTTTTCAGTTTCAAAAAGCATCCTGAAATAGGAAAAGGGTACAGCCCGTTTACTCCGGATGAAATTCTCGAATTAAAAGAGCATTGCAGGAAACATCATATAAGGTTGGTTGGTTCTCTTGCGAGCTTCGGCCATCTTGAAAAAATTCTTGCTTTGCCGCAGTATAGTCATCTTGGCGAAATGCCCGGTTTTCGCGGCTATCCCGGTGGAACTACGCTTTGTCCGCTCGATGCAGGTTCGATAAAACTGGTTGAAGAATTATATAGTGAATTTATACCTTTGTTCGATGCGGTTGATTTCAATGTATGTTGTGACGAAACGTGGGAACTTGGCAAGGGACGAAGTAAAGAGCAGGCCGACAAAGTCGGAGTCGGGCGAATTTACCTTGATTTTATTTTAAACATACATAAGCTTTGTAAACGTTTCGGCAAGCGGATGAATCTGTGGGCCGATATCGTTTTGAAATATCCTGAATTGCTGCATGCTTGTCACGGCGAAAGTCGAAGCCGCAGCGGGGAACTTCCGCGTGACATTGTTCTTCTAAACTGGGAATACGAACAGGACGGAGCAAATATTGCCCGAACAAAAGAGATTTCCGAATCAGGAATACCTTTTATGGTTTGTCCCGGCACAAGCGGCTGGCTCACACATGGTTCTCGATTACCGAATTCCATTGCTAATGTCGCGAAATTTTCTGCTATGGGCCGCAAGTACAACGCAAAAGGTTTGCTGAATACAGACTGGGGTGACAATGGACATCGTAATTTTCTCGGAGTTAGTCTGCATGGTTTTGCGCATGGAGCGGCTCATTCGTGGCATGGCAAAGCTGTGAATGATGAAACGTTCACCGAGAAATTCTGTGCTTCGTTCTTCGAACAGAAAACAAATAAATTGGCTCAGGCAATGAGATTGCTCGGAAATACATATATAACCAGCGGCAAAACAGTTAAAAATAAATCATTGTTGTACGCCGCTTTGGTTGAGCCGCTTTTGCCGTCCGAATCGAAAGAACCTGATGCAATCGATATGATGACAGAAGACGGCCTGAATAGGATTTTGGAGCAGTTATCTGATGCAAAAATCTGGCCGAACCCGGAAAAGCAAACCCGTAAATTTGAAAGCATGGCGTTGATTGAGTTTGCGTTAGCGGCCAGGATGGATTGTCTTGCATGCAAACGAGCTTTAGTCGGTAAGAAATTACGCTCCGGCCAAACAATTCGTAAGCCGGAGTTAAAAAAACTCGCAAGTCAAATGCAGGTAATGTCCGATGATTTTAAAAAGTTGTGGCTTTCTCGTAATAAGACTTCGAGATTGAAAGACAATCTTGATTTATTTAAGAAAGTAATACAGGAACTGGAAAGGTTTGCAGAAAAAAGAGAAAGATAAAAGAGTGGATTCCCGCCTGCGCTGGAATGACAAAGTCGTTATGAAAAATTATACCAGGATGTAATTTAAGACGAAAAAAAATGGGTGGCAGCCTCATCCTGATTTTTTCAGGATGGGGATGGTAAACTTGCATTATGCCTTAATGCCATCCCCAAACTGCGTTTGAGGCTGCCACCCATCCATACCAGTATATATAAATTTATGTGGACAAAACAAAATTCCATAGAACAACTTGCAAAGAAAAAAAAGCTTCGTGTATGCGGCTTAATGTCAGGTACTTCCGCGGACGGTATCGATGTCGCGATAGTTGATATTTCCGATACTTCCGCGAAAATAGTGACATTTGATACATATCCGTATCCGGTAAAAGTACGGGAAGCCATTTTTGATATATTTCAAAAACAAGCCGCTCGTATAGAAGATTTATGTCACTTGAATTTCGTAATAGGTGAAATCTTCGCCGATTCAGTTTTGAAGCTTTGTAAAAATAAAAACATTCCTGTCGAATCAATCGACCTAATCGGTTCGCACGGACAAACGATTTTTCATAATCCAAAAGGTACGAAGTTCGGGAAAAAACTTGTACGTTCCACCTTGCAGATTGGTGAACCGTCTGTAATAGCGCATCGAACTGGAATCACAACTGTTGCCGATTTTCGACCGAAAGATATGGCCGCAAACGGGCAGGGTGCGCCGCTCGTTCCTTTCGCTGATTATTTCCTTTTACGCGACAGGAAACTTTGCAGAGCGATTCAGAATATCGGCGGGATTGCCAACGTGACTTATCTTCCTGCGAACTGCACACTCGAACAAGTAATCGCGTTCGATACCGGCCCGGGAAATATGGTAATGGATTTTCTTATTTCGCAAATCACTAATGGGAAGAAAACTTATGATAAGAACGGCATGATGGCTTCACAGGGTAACGTAAATAAGAAACTGCTCGAAGAGCTGCTTAAGAATCCTTTTTTTCAGCTCAAACCGCCGAAAACTACCGGTCGGGAAGAATTTGGTAACAGGTATAGTGTGAAATTATTACAAATCGCTTTGAGAAATAAAACATCAAACGAAGACATTCTCGCGACGGCGACGGCATTGACGGCCGGGAGTATTGCACACGCTTACAGACGTTTTTTACCAACGTTGCCTGACGAGATGATTTTATGCGGCGGTGGATGTCGCAATAAAACATTAGTAAAAATGTTGCAGGAAAAACTTCCCGAGGTTAGAATTCTTACTACTGACGACTTCGGCATAAATCCGGATGCCAAGGAAGCGTTGAGTTTCGCTATCCTGGCGTACGCGACAATAAAAGGTCGTCGGAACAATGTCACTGGAGCAACGGGTGCCGAAAAAGGATTGATTTTAGGAAAGATTGTACCTGCGCAATGAGTAAAAAAAGGATTTTGCCTACAACTGAAAAATGCAATCGACGAAGCGAAAATATCGATCAACTTTCCACCTTGGAAATTGTCGATTTGATAAACTCCGAAGATAAGCTGATAACCGCCGCGATAGAAAAGGAAAGAAAGCATATCGCCGCTGCGATAGAGATGATTGTCGAGCGTTTCCAAAAAGGTGGGAGATTGTTTTATGTCGGAGCGGGAACAAGCGGCAGGCTCGGAGTGCTTGACGCGTCGGAATGTCCCCCGACTTTCGGAGTAAGTCCTTTATTAGTACAGGGAATTATAGCAGGGGGGAAACGCGCACTTGTTCGAGCAGTTGAAGGAGCGGAAGACCATGCGGACGAAGGGGCAAAAGCTGTTACAAGAAAAAAAGTCCGTGATAAAGATGTTGTTGTAGGAATCGCGGCTTGTGGATTGACTCCGTTTGTACAGGGTGCACTCAGGCAGGCCGGGAAAATCGGGGCAGGGACAGTTTTTGTAACATGCGCACCGGAAGTAGTAAAGCAGCTTCCGGCGCAGATAATAATAAATCCTGTTGTCGGGCCGGAAGTCATTACAGGCTCGACACGAATGAAAGCCGGGACCGCGACGAAGCTGATTCTCAATATGATTACGACGGCTGTAATGATAAAGATGGGCAAAGTGTACGGCAACCTTATGGTTGACCTGAACGCGACAAATGTAAAACTGCGTGACAGGTCAGAACGAATCGTAATGGAAATAACGCGCCTGACGCAGACGAAAGCCAGAACATTGCTTGGCAAATCCAACGGAAAAGTCAAAGCCGCGATTGTTATGTATTTTCGTAAGGCAAGTTATGAACAGGCTGTCCAGATTTTGAATGAATGTAACCAATCCCTTAGAAAAGCAATAGAAACGAACGGATGATAGCAGGTATATTAGATCATAATATTTTTATGCGTTTGGGCGATATCGATTTTTTCGTTTTATATCTGATAATAGTTCCGTTATTTTTAATCTCATACTTATTCGGTCGTGAAGAAAAAGATACGGGTGACTTTTTTCTTGGTCGAAGAAAAGTCCCCTCGATTATAGCATGTTTATCGTTTGTCGCGACCGAGGTAAGCGCCCTTACAATCGTCGGCGTACCTGCAGCAGCGTACGACGAGAACTGGGAATATATGCAGTTTTTCTTCGGCTCGGCAGCGGCTCGAATCGCGGTGGCGTTTCTGTTTATTCCTGTTTTTTACAAGTACAAATGCACAAGCATTTACGAATACTTGAAATACAGGTTCGGCGCCGAAACGCAATACACCGGCTCGATATTTTTCTTTCTCACCCGCCTGACCGCGTCAGGAGTAAGATTATACGCAACCTGCATGGCGGTGGCGTACATAATCGGCTGGAATCTTTCGCAGGCAATTATATTTTTTACAATCGTCAGTATTATTTTCATCGCGTTCGGAGGCATAAAAGCCGTTATCTGGGCCGGAGCGTATCAGGCTGTAATATTTTTCGCCGCAGGAGCCGCTCTGGCGATATATCTCTTTTTGCAAATTCAGGGCGGCTTATCAACCGTATGGGAAATCGCTGGAAACGCCAACAGGTTGAGCGTTTTCAATTTCAACTTCAAACTAAATGACGCGACTACTTTCTGGGCAGGAACGGCTAACGCGTTTTTTGTGGGACTGGCGATTTTCGGGACAGACCAGGAACTTATGCAGAGACTTCTTACCGTAGAAACACGCAAAAAGAGCCAGAACACAATCATGGCGACAATACTATGCGCGTTTCCTGTGATGGTCCTGTACCTTGCGATAGGGACATTATTATTCGTTTTCTACCAGCAGAATCCAGACATTGCTCAGCCGGGAAAAGCAAAAGAAGTCCTGTCTCACTTTATTACAAATTCACTGCCGATGGGATTGCGGGGACTTTTACTGGGAGCGATTATTCTGGCGAGCATAGATTCGCCGCTTAGTTCGCTTTCCTGCTCGTTTGTCACTGACATTTACAAGCCTCTTATCAGAAAGAGCGCGAACGAAAAACATTATCTTTTAGTTTCCCGCGTGGGTGTAATATGTTTCGGAATAATCCTCGGACTTATCGCGTTCGCGTGCAGTCCGGTCGAAGATATTCTCTGGTTTGCGTTCGAGATAATCTCCATCACAGGCGGAGCGACGCTCGGCATATTCCTGCTTGGTGTATTAACAAAGCCTGCGAGCGGCAAAGATTCATCCGTTATCGCTGTTTTCCAGAACTGGGCAAACGTTCTCGCGATGATTTTCAGCGCAATTGCGATGACGATTCTGCTATTGCTTTCCAAATATGGGAAAATTAATCTCGCATGGAGTTGGCTGATTGTAATCGGGACCATTGCGACATTGTTTATGGCCGTTTTTCTGAAATTTATTGTTTGGCGATTTTATAAATTATTTCAACGCCCAGCGAAACTTGGCTGACGCGCTTCGCGGATTTGAAAATACTTCAATTTTTTCCGGCACAATTATATATTTCGATACAGCCTGAAATGTACCATTTCTGAAACCGTCGCGGAAGGATTTTTTCACGATCCTGTCTTCGCCGCTATGAAAACTTATTATACCGATTCTTCCCCCCGGGCGCAAACAAAACGGAGCGAGTCGCAATAATTCCTTCAACGTACCAAGTTCATCGTTAACCAGTATTCGCAATGCCTGAAAAACGAGAGCCGCGGGATGTAATAATCCTGATTTTGAATTGAGCTGCTTTTGCTTCCACGTTTTCGCGGTTAGTCCCTTTGCCTTGAAAATCAATTCGACAAGCTCTGTAGTTGTCGTAATCGGTTTTTTCTCGCGTTGAGTGACAATCATGTTTGCTATTTTCCAGTGGTCATTTTCATCCGAAAATTCCAAAAAAGCCTGCGATAATTCTTCTTCGGAAAGCGTTTTAAGTAAATCGGCGCCGGATTGTTTCAGCCTGTTGTCCAGTCTCATATCGAGCGGCCCGTCATACTTATAACTCAGGCCGCGTTCGGGATTATCTATCTGCATACTTGAAACGCCAAGGTCAGCGAAGATAATATCGTAACCTTCGATATTTTCACTTTTCAAGACGTTTGCGATTCCTGCGAAGTTGCTCCTGTAAAAACTTGCCGGGACATTTTCCCTGCTCAGCCGCTCTTTTGTTCTTTCCAACTCAGCCTGGTCAACATCGAACGCGAAAAGTTTTCCTTCCGGCCCGATGCGTTTCATGAACTCTCGCGCATGGCCGCCGTAACCAACCGTGCAATCTGCAACGAGTTCACCCGGTTTGGGCGCAAGATATTCCATTACTTCTTCCAGCAGTACAGGAATGTGAGTAGTCGCGGGCGTTTTACCTTTTGCGATTAAATGTTCGCGCAGCTCGGGATGCGCTTCGATATTATGCTCCTTGTATTTTTCTTCGAAGCGTCTCGGATGCGTACCTTTATACCTCGGCCGTCTTTTGTGTTCCGGCTGCCCGTTATTATTTGATTGATTCGATGAATTCATAAAATCCTGCGTAATTACAGCGAGATTAAAACCTTCTCCATAAAAACCTTAAAATCTTTATAATAAATAACTTATATAAACTTTTCGCTCAATTGTCAAATTAATAATGCTTTGGAAAACAGCCGCGATATGTTATTATAACGTTAGAGATTTTTCTGGAATTGAATATGATAAAAAATGAAACAAATAAAAATGAGCCGCTCAGTCACGCATCATCTAAAAGATATTTCGTTCCTCTGATTTTAATTTTATTATCGATTCCAATTATTTTTTACATACTAATCAAACCGAAATATGACCCGATGAGCGATGAAATAATTCTCGAAGCGGCCGCGGACCAGCTTAATAAAAAACCGGACGAACTTACCGGCGACGATTTCGCTCAAATTACCGAACTCAGGCTTACTGGTTTGGGACTTACCGATATAAGCATGATAAAGAATTTTACAAATCTTCGGGATCTTGATTTATGGGCATGCCTCCAGGAAAAAACTCTGCCGCGATGGATGAATTTTCTCGGCAAGTGCGGCTTAATCGATTTGTCAACGAAACGCTCCATAGATTTAAGTCCGCTCAGGAAACTTGTCAATTTGAGAAGTCTGGATTTATCACATTCTCCCTTAAAAGATATTAAGCATCTCGAAGGCCTTGTTAATCTTGAATATCTTTATCTTGGCAATACAGGAATATCTGATATTAGTCCGTTAAAAATTTTTAGAAATTTGAAATCGCTGAATATTAATAACAACCCAATATCAAATATTACTTATCTGGCAACAATGACGAACCTTAGTAAGCTTGATATCAGTTATACTTCAGTTAGTGACTTGTCACCGATAAAGAATTTAACAAACCTCGAAGAATTATCCATTATAGGTACTCCTGTATCGAACCTTGAACCGATAAAAGGATTAAAAAATCTTCTGGAACTTGATTTGTTTGAAACTAAAGTTACGGACCTTACACCTCTCAAAGATATGACAAACCTTGATACACTTAAACTTAGGAGAAGTCTTGTTTCAGATTTGGAACCGATAAAAGGTTTAGAGAATTTACACGAGTTGGATATAAGAGACAGCCTGGTATCAAACATTGAGCCTATAAAGAATTTGGTTAATCTCAGGAGGCTGTATATAACATATAAAACATTTACAGAGAAGCAGAATTTATTAAATGTTTTACCCAACCTTGAAATTAATCCGAAACCCCAAAATACAACAGGAGAATAAATAAAATTGAATTGGTGCGTTGTCACGCACCCTACATGGAGAAAAAATATTTTTCAAAACAGCCGTAATATGTTAATATAAATATCAGAGATTGATTCGGGAATCTAAACATTAATAATATGTAGGGTGCGTGCCAACGCACCAATTCAATTTTGCAGAGTTGTCAAGTTAAAATTATTTTTCAAAACAGCCGTAATATGTTAATATAAATACCAGAGATTGATTCGGGAATCTAAGTATTAACAAAATGTAGTGTGCGTGTTAACGCACCAATAATTCAGGAATATAACAATGCCGGATTATAAAAGATGGTTCAGCGAAGGAGGAACTTATTTTTTTACAATTGTAACGTATGGCAGGAGAAATATTTTTGATAATCTAATCGCGCGAGAAAATCTTCGTCAGGCAATAACGAATGTTCAAACAACACATCCTTTTGATATGCAGGGCATTGTGCTTTTACCAAATCATATTCATTGTATCTGGAAAATGGAAAAGGACGATGATTATTCTGTGCGATGGAAAATAATAAAAACAAAGTTCACGAAATTGTGGATTGCAAGTGGAGGAATCGATAGAAATGTGTCATTATCGAGAATAAAAAGAGGGGAGCACGGCGTATGGCAAAGAAGATTCTGGGAGCATTTGATACGTAATCAAAAAGATTTTGCGAGACATATGGATTATATCCATTACAATCCGGTTAAACATGGATATGTTAAATGTCCCCATGAATGGAAACATTCGAGTTTTCATCGTTGGGTAGAAAATGAAATATATGAACCAGATTGGCTTTGTCAGTGTAAACAGGTTTGTAAAAAGCCTGATTTTAATGATATTTCTGATACAACAGGAGAATAGAAAATGAAATGGTGCGTTGTCACGCACCCTACATAGAAAGGGAGAAATTGCAATGAAAAAAGTTATGAGTATTCTTTTAGCGGCTTGGGCATTTCTTTTAATTGGATTGTTTTCTGTGCAAATATGCTCAGCCGAAATGCCTGATAAGATTGACTTGGGAAATATCAATACAGATGGGCTTGACCGTTGTCTTTTAGCAATTGTGAACGAACCAAATTTGCTTGAAAGGATTGATCAGAGAAATTTTTTCAATAAAGATTATGTATATCTTTATTTATTGCGCATGACCCTAAACAAAGCACGTCAATTTATACCCTACGATGTAAATAATCCAGCAATCATTAGTGATGCGAACAAACCAATAAACTTGATAACTTCTCTTTGTTTAGATGATTCCAGAGTTTATTTTTGGAACGCACTTGATGATCGTGATGTAATAGGGTGGGCTTCGATTCAGATTAGTGGAATAATAAATATGAAAACAGCAATTGAACCGAAATTGACGGTATGGATTGTTCCTCATATGGATAAAGCGACTTCTTTTACAATGAATTGGATTGAAAGTGTAAAGCAAAAGAGTGCTGCCTCGAAAGCATTGATGAAGTTGGCTGTAGATAATGATATCGAAGATATAAACAATGATATAGAACAATTACATGGTAAGATAAAATCAAAAGCAAATAGGTTTCATAATGTGAAAATTGTTATGAGCGGAAACATCTTTCAGTTGGAAATAAATCTTATTTCTGAAAGACAACCTCAATATGGTGGAATGCTTCCTACACCACTATGGATTCCGGCAGAGATATATATTGACTATAGCGATGTGAATACCTTGCATGGAAATACAAGTATACAGAATAATATTATTAAAGAAGATGGAGTGCTAAAAGGTTGGGATACTAGTTTACCGTTTTGGCCTCCTAAAATAGAAGAAAAGGGCAAAGAGACACCAAATTAGTCACGTAGGGTGCGTGCCAACGCACCATTTTCTTAATAGTTATTAAATGACGTAACAAATAAGGTGATTCAGCAATGGTAATAACAAAAGAAATAAAAATTGCTACAAAAGGTAATTGTCAGGTTGTAAATATAACCGAGCAGGTCAATGACGCTGTAATTGACTCGGGTATTCGTGATGGGGCGGTAATCGTTTTTA
>CAZMPL010000041.1:0-10311 GCA_964567805.1 uncultured Pirellulales bacterium
ATGCTCGCACAAAAATTCCTTGAGGAGGGATACGCATAAAATCAACATTGACTTTATCGAATGAAGGAAATAAAATATAGCCGATAGGTAAAATATATAGTTTGGCGGACAATTATCATTATGATAACGAAAGAAGAAATTTTAAGAACACTTGCACAGGACAAACCTGAATTACAAAAACAATTCAAGGTTAGCAAGATGGCATTATTCGGCTCATACGCAAGAGGCGACCAAAAACCTGATAGCGACGTAGATATTCTTGTTGAAGTTGATCCTTCAATCGGTTTGAATTTTGTAACTCTGGCGGAACGAATCGAAAAGCTGCTTGGAGTAGCAGTTGACCTCGTATCTACCCGTGCGGTAAGTCCCAAAGCAATGAAACTCATTGAGTCGGAGTTGGTTTATGTCTAATCGGCCAATTCGCTTGTTGATAGATGATATGCTTGATGCCATTGGCAGGATTGAACAATACACTAAAGATATTTCTTGTGATAATTTTTCAAGTGACCAGAAAACAATCGATGCTGTAGTAAGGAATCTTGAAATAATAGGAGAAGCAGCAAATCGACTACCGGAAGAATTCAAGGAGAAACATTCAGAAATAGAATGGTATAAAATTGTCGGCTTGAGACATCGTATAGTTCATGAATATTTTGGTATTGATATTCAGATTATCTGGCAAATTCTGAATAATGATCTTCCTGTGTTGAAAAAAGATTTATCAAGGATATAAAAAGAAATTTAATAAATATTAATTGTTTTCTTTATTAAAGATTTTAAGTGCGGTTTGGGGGGAGACGTATTTTACTTTCTGATTTTTATCATCCCAAATAGCAAGAGGTAGTTTATATTTTCTATGCTGCTCGATTACATCTCTTATAGCTTCCTTCATAGCCAACATAGCTTTATCCTGTAATGATAATCGTTTTTTCTTCATATAAAAAGTAGGGGGCGTTTCAATGCACCCTACATAGGTTTAAAACGGTATCTATAGTGACATTTACGGTTGGCGGGTCGCCGAGTTCGGGGACTACTAATTCTGCGTTAGTGAAGTTTTCTTTTTCTGTGTAGCCGTTTGTTGTTACGATACAGTGCATGCCTGCGGCTTTTGCGGCTAACAGGCCGTTCATGCTGTCCTCGACAACTACACATTCATCTGGTTTCAGGCCAAGTCTTTGTAATGCCAGGTTGTAAATTTCCGGGTCCGGTTTTTTCTTCGAGACTACGTCTCCGGCTAAAATCGCGTTGAAATGTGATTTTCTTTTTTCGCCGAGCATTTTTTCCACTACAAGGTTTACCGCTCTTTCATTAGATGTAGAGCAAACAGCGAGCTTTATTTTTTTTGCGATAGCTTCGTCAACGATTCTCGCTATGCCGGGACGCAAGGGCAGTTCGCCCGATTCGATTATTTTCATGAACAAGTCTGTTTTGAGCTTGTGCAGTTCTTTTATAAAAGCTTCTTTATCCGCGATGTTTTTCGGCCACCCGTTCTCGTCGAAATAGAATTTCATTCTTTCTTTTCCGCCGGCTATTTCCAGCAAGCGGCCATACAAGGGGACATCCCATTCTACGTTCAAGCCTTTTGCCTTGAATGCCCTGTTAAAAGAGACTCTATGTCCATCTCGTTCGGTATCAACGAGTACGCCGTCACAATCAAAAATTAAAGCTTTAATTTTGCTCATTAGTTTTTCCTGTAATCATTATTTTTGCTAATTTTACCATCCCTCCCTTAGGGAAGGCTGCCACCCATCGTTCGCAATGACACAAATATTGTTATGCCTTTCCTTCGCTTCCGAATATTTTAATATTTTCAAGAACCGCGGCTTCAAGTGCTTTGTATTGAGCATCCAGTTCCTTGAGCGGATTGTATTCTGTATTGTGCGCGTTATGGTAATTAACAAAGCCGTCAATATGTGCATATTTCAATTGAGTTGAGATATTCACTTTGGCGCATCCCAATGCGATACATTTTTTGAATACAGGGACAGAAAGTCCTGTTCCGCCGTGCAGGGCGAGCGGAATATCAATCTGGCTCGATATTTTCTCAAGTAAATCGTACGCGATTTTCGGCGTGCCTTTATAAAGTCCGTGAGCAGTCCCGATAGCGGGGGCGAAGCAGTCCGGCCTGAGCGTGGTACACATTTCAAGTGCCTGCTCGATATTTACAAGGTGAGAGTCCTGCTCTTTTACATGAATGTCATCTTCAACGCCGACAATTGCGCCAAGCTCGACTTCTACGGTAATGTCTTCAGGTCTTGCCATTTCAATAACCTGTTTGCTCAGAGAAAGGTTTTCCTCGAATGGTTTCGAAGATGCATCAATCATAACCGAGGTCCAGCCCGCATTAATGCAGTCTTCTATCAGTCCAAGGTCCTTGCAATGGTCGAGATGGAGCGCGACGGGGACTTTAGAATTTTCAGCGAACTCTTTTACCCAGTTTATAATAGCTTTTGTCCCCCAGTAAATAACTGTTTTTGTGGACGTTTGAATTATAACCGGAGCGTTCAGTTTTTCAGCAGCTATAACGACCGCTTTAGTTGAGACATAATCGAGAATGTTAAAAGCACCAACACCGTATTTTTGGTCAGCCGCTTTTTTCAGCATAGCTTTCATATTTTCAAGAGACATTATTTTGCCTTTCAATAATAGCTTTGTGTGAGTCGTAAAGTTCAAAGACTTACTTTCAGGATTATACTTCTTTGGCGTGCTTTATCAAGAAAGTTTTGCCGGGATAATTGTCGTACGAAATTAAGATTTTAATTTCAACGAATAATTGATATAATAAACGCATTCCTCAAATATGAAGGTAAGAAGAGTGAAAACTGTGATTCAAGATTTGAAAAATATATCTGATGCAGAACTCCTGGTTCTTTATAAGCAGGGACAGGAAAGTGCTTTTCGCGAGCTTGTAAACCGCTATAAAAACGGCCTTTATACGTTTTTAAAGCAATTTTTAAACAGGCAGGAACTTGTCGAAGATGTATTCCAGGAAACTTTTATGCAGTTATTTAACAGCATAGACAGTTTCGACCAGAGCCGTCCTTTGCGTCCCTGGCTTTTCACAATAGCCGCAAATAAGGCAAAAGATGCCCTTAGAAAATGGCAGAGAACCGCCGCTGTCCCTATAGGTTCCATAGCGGATTCTCAGGATATTTCGTTCGAAGAAATGCTCAATACAATAACATCCGATAATAATTTTCCGTCAGATGAGCTGGAAAAAAACGAAACTTCGTTGCGCGTTGCGCACATTTTGGCTGAAATGCCGGAAAATTTACGAGAAATTATAAATTTAGCGTATTTTAACAAATTTTCTTACAAACAAATGGCTGATATTTTAAGTATACCTATTGGAACAGTTAAGAGTAGGTTACATACGGCTGTTGGCCGTTTTGCAAAAGATTGGCAAGCATCTTTTGGAAACGAGGACGAAAAATGAGTTCTTTCAGTACTGAAGAAAAACAACTTTTATTTGATTATTGTGTAGGTATAACTACACCTGAACAATCAGCTAAAGCAAATAAGTTAATAACTCAAAATCATGAAGCTTCTGCGTTATACGCAAAGTTTAAGTCTGTTTTTGCGCCTCTTGATTCCATTGGAATCGAAAACTGTCCCGATTATCTTGTAGAAAGAACACTTCTTAGAATATCAAATATCCCCAGCCCTAATAAAGATTTAAATGATTTACTCAAGACCGAACAAAATAAAAAATCACCTATAAAAATCGGTTTCCTGGGAAATTTCAGCGAAGTTGCGGCGATTGCGGCCGCTTTACTTATCATTACAGGTATTCTCGTTCCCACATTCGGTTATACACGCCAGAAATACCAGCAGCAGCAATGCGCGGTTTCAAACGCTGATGTTTTCAAAGGTTATAGTAGTTATCTTGACGATCATGGTGGTAAATCGCCTTTTTCCAAAAGAGATAAAGGTGCAAACTGGATGAAGGAATCCAATACAAGCCATATGTATCAATTAGTTACCGGTAATTATGTAGAACCTTCGAAATTTATTTGTCCAGCCAGGAGAAATCACAATAGAAGTCCCGCGGGTAAGAAGCGAATGCAGGAATATCTCTCGAATTATCAAAATTATAAGGATTTCCCGGACAGAGCTTATTGCTCATACAGTTTCCCGGTTATGTGTGAGAAAGACTCAGGTGGAGAACTTCACTGCAGAAATATTGTAATGGCAGACAGCAATCCTATATTTGCACAGCTATCGCTAAATTCAACTACAATTGTAATCGAACTGAACCAGAAGCAGTTACAGATAAACAGCTACAATCATAACAATCGCGGCCAGAATGTTTTGTTTGGCGATGGTCACGTCACATTCATAAATGATCGCCAGATAGAACATGATGATATTTATACTCTATGGGAATACGATAAATATATAGGCTTCGAATCTCCATCATGTGAGAAAGATAAATTCCTCGCCCCATAAAAAAAACTATGGATTAATCCATAGTTTCATACTCGCGAAAGCGGGTATCTGTTTTTATATTGTATAAGTGAATACCCGCTATCGCGTTAATATAATTTCGTAATTTTTTAAAAAGTAGGGTGGGGTTCTACCCCACCGAATGATATTAGCTAATCAGCCCGTAATCCTTCAATGTCTGTTTCAGGATAGCTCTTTTCGATTCTTCGAGAGGAGTCATCGGAAGACGAAGCTCTTCCGGTGCCATATTCAGCATAGACATAGCAGCTTTAATCGGAATCGGATTTGTCGAAAGTGTGAGCATATTTTTGCATAATTTGAACAATTTTTTATGCCACTGTCTGGCCGAAACCAAATCGCCTTCGAGAATCAAATCTGTCATTGCTTTTACGTCCGATGGGACAATATTCGCAACTACGCTGATTACACCTTTTGCGCCAATTGAAGCAAGAGGAAGTGTCAGTGAATCGTCACCCGAAAGAATTGTGATATCGCAAAGGTTCGCGATTTCGCTCGCCTGGTCAAGACTTCCGGTCGCTTCTTTTATAGCAACGACATTCTCAAGCTCGGCTAAGCGTGCGATTGTTTCAGGAGTCATACCTGCACCGCAGCGGCCCGGGATGTTATACAGAACCATTGGTAAATCGACTTCTTCGGCAATGGCTTTGAAATGCTGATAAAAACCTTCCTGTGTCGGTTTATTGTAATATGGAGTTACCTGCAGAGAAGCGTCGGCCCCGATTTGTTTTGCGTACATTGTATATTCGATTGCTTCGGCTGTACTGTTCGAACCGGTTCCAGCGATAACAGGAACCTGGCCGCTCGCAATATCAACTATTCTCTGAATAACATGTTTATGTTCTTCGGGAGTTAAAGTTGGCGATTCGCCGGTAGTACCTACCGGTACAATCGCGTCGATTCCGTTTTCTATCTGGAAATTAACCAGCTCGTCGAGAGTTTTATAATCAATTTCACCATCATGAAAAGGTGTTATTAAAGCAACCATTGCTCCAGTAAACATGTTTTTCTCCTATCTGTGTTTTTTATATAAAAATTATATAATCGTTTTTACAATTTAATAAGTTTTTAAAAACCGTACTTGTCAATAAGTTCTATCATCTCGATTGTCGCCTGCTTTATTCCGACAAGAACCGAACGCGAGATAATGCTATGTCCAATATTGAATTCGCACAAATGATCTAAAGCCGCGATTGGCGCGATATTCCGATAAGTCAAACCATGACCGGCGTGTACTATCAGGTTGTTTTCCAATGCGTAATCTCGGCCGTTTATCAAATCCGCAATGCACTTTTCCGCCTGTTTCTGTGTTTTGGCGTTTGAGTACATTCCGGTATGCAGTTCGATTGCGTCGCAGCCAGTTTCTACCGAAGCTTCAATCTGCTTAATGTCCGGCACAATGAACGTGCTTACCTGTATGCCTTTTTTGTGCATCTTTTTGACTACTTCGGCGAGCCTTTTCTTCATTGCGACACAATTCAGGCCGCCTTCGGTAGTCAGCTCTTTCCTGTTTTCCGGCACGAGAGTAACCTGGTCCGGCCTGACTTCTTCCGCTATTTTCACAATACTTTCGGTCATCGACATTTCGAGGTTGAACTTGCAAGCGACTGTTTCGTTAAGAACGTACACATCACGGTCGTTGATATGCCGCCTGTCCTGCCGCAAATGCACGGTTATTCCGTTCGCTCCGGCCAGTTCGCACTGTACCGCCGCCCATACCGGGTCCGGCTCATCAGTCAGACGTGCCTGCCGTATCGTTGCTATATGATCTATATTTACGTTTAACAATGCCATAATTTTCTTTCCAATTAAAACGGTAGGAT
This sequence comes from uncultured Pirellulales bacterium, assembly GCA_964567805.1. Classification (GTDB taxonomy): domain Bacteria; phylum Planctomycetota; class Phycisphaerae; order Sedimentisphaerales; family Anaerobacaceae; genus JAFGPS01. The sequence goes on from CAZMPL010000041.1 coordinate 6,288, forward strand.
TATAACATGACTGTGGCCTAAAACAAGTAAATTATTAATTTCCTTAGAAGCAAAGCCACATAGGCACATAGCCACATAGGCACATAGTCACAGAGAAATTATTTCTGAGATTTTGATAAATTAAAATATAAATTTTAATTTACCATCTCTCCATTACCCATCGATTAGCTTGTTCTGTGTTCCCTTTTGAGAAACCTTCAATATCAGGAAATAATGAAAAATGATAAATATCAAATGACTTTTCCAGTATATCTTTTAGGTCGATTTTTAACTTAGGTGAAATTGCGATTGCAAAGAAAGAACCTTTATCTTCTTCGATTTTTAAACTTCCTCTTTTGCTATTGCTTACAGAGCTATATAGAAATTGAGAATGTTGTGCAGCATCCCGAGGAGATATACCGTGTGGAGTCCAAGTTATGGGATTACTTAACTCATCTAAATTTGCAACAATATTTTCATAAGAGTCAAGAAATTCCATTTCCGTACAATTTTCAGTTCCTCCGATATAATCACAATGTAGACCAAAAAGAACTCCATATTCACCATTTTCTTGCGAAGCAGAAAACCACGAAGCTATCAGTACATTTCTTGAGAAGTCTACCAGTCGAGTAGCTGCACCATAATGTCTTAATCTTGCAAGTAATTCAATATCAGAAAGCATATGGCCATTGATATAACGAAATCCATAATAGTCAGCTTTTTTGAGAAGATATTTTTCATATGATATTATTTCCATTTCAGCTTTCTGTTGAGAGGAATTATGCTTTATTTTACCTGATGATAATAGCCGACGAAAAGCTGTGCTATCGAGTCGCCAATTAATATTTGATTGTCCTCTCCACATTCGGACAGTGCGTTCTTTCTGTTTTCTATAAGTTACCAATTCCATAAGTTCGCAGAATGACTCTGGTTCATGAATCTTACCAAAGAGTTTACTATCATATTGTTTCATTGCATATTTCCTTTTAAATATTTTGCTATAATTAAATAATATAATAATTATTTATGATAAAAAATAAAATACTATTAGTTCTTATTTTTAAGACAGGATTTACAAGATAACAGAATAATTTGTGAGATAAAGAATGAAAAAATAACAACTATTGAAAATATTCAACCTAATAAATGATACTCGTAAAAACTGTTCTATATTTTATCCTAATTCCATAATATCAGGCTACGCTCTTTTTATCTAATCATTAATAAATTCTTCCAACTCTCTGTATAGATAATAATTGTAGTCGTTATTGTATCTTCCAACACCTTTCCATTGATTTCTCATGTGTAGTAAATATGAATAGTCACATTCTTTTTGTAACTTTCTTTTCTTCTGTCTGAAATCGCAAAGACCGGAAATCAGCCCAAGAGCAATTCCTCCAGTCTTCATTATCATTAAATTTTCAGTACTTAGACTTTCTCCACCTATTATTGATGCAACTTGTGTGATGATTGGGAATATTATACTCTTTAGGCCAGTAAACGAATTAATTCTAAGTATTGATAGGCTTCTACGAAAATCGCTAAGTGCTGAATCAATATCCTTCTGGATGTCAATTATCATATCTTTTACAATAGTACTATCATCGCAGTCTGATAAAAGTTTAGCAGAATTTTGAATAGAAGATAGAAAACGCTTTCGTTCATGACGATATTTTTCACGAAATTTAAGAATTTGTTCGGGATGAATAGAAAGTATATTATCAGGTAAGAAGTCTCTAACAACCAATGTTGCGAGTTGATGTGTATTCTCATTATTTAGAAAACAATCTATCTTACCATCTAATTTAAAATATGTTGCTCCTGTCCATGCTGGTACATTGTCAGATAGCATCTGAAGATTATTGCGAGTTGCTATATTATTTGCTAAATAGGTCATATAGTGAGCAGCAAATGTAGTTGGTACATTTAACCATTCATTATGTGCTTTGGCTGAACCTTGGGCTATTATCATATCACGAAGTACAACATCAACCTTGTCAGAGTGCAAACATTTGTAATCATCTGTCATTTCCAAACTAAGGGCAGCAGCATCCCACTCATTATCTGATAATTTATTCATAAATTCTTTTGCAATATCTGCTGCATATTTACTTGGTCGAATCGGAATTCCAATTTCTCCTGATTCAGCAAGTATACGAACATTTGAGCAATCATCTGGTTCGTACTGTTCTGGAACAATTCGGTATATACGATCCCAAATAAGCGAAGCTTGCCAAAGCCATTGGTAATTTGCAAATTCAATAGTAGGATAATATAATGCGTAGTTGTTCATATCCTTTTTCCCCTCGAATAATATCAATATATTTAAAAAACGTTTATAAAAGCTATTTCATCAAAGTTCGTAACATCTCAACAAGAAAGTATATAATGAAGCTCTATTTTGAGCAACTCTTTTTTTACCACGAAGAATAATATTTATTTCATATTTTCTCTGTGCTCTCTGTGACCTCTGTGGCAAAAAAAATAATTGAAGAATTATGGTTAATTTGGTATAATTACTATCGTTAAAAGAAGTCTGTAATAATGAATAAAACCGAGGCCGAGCTATGACCGCTAAACAAAAAGCAAGTGAAGTTATATCAAGAATGCCGGATGAATCTACTCTGGAAGACATCCAGTACCATCTTTATGTTCTACAGTGTATAGAGCAAGGGGAAAAGGATATCGAAAACGGCAATGTTTTATCGCATGAGGAAGTAGAGAACAGACTGGCAAAATGGCTCAAGTAATATGGACAATTAAAGCCGTCGAACAAATCGAGGAGATAGGTTTGTTTATCGAAAAAGACTCTCCTTTCCAGTCCCGCCGCGTAGTTCAACTCATAATCAAGGAAACAACAAAGCTTAAATCACATATAAGAATAGGTCATATCATTCCTGAAATGCAAGATGACAAATACCGCGAGCTTAGAGTTTTCAGTTATCGGATTTTATACAAATTGCTAAGCGAAGATAGAGTAGCAATTATTGGTGTCGTTTATGGTTACAGACTTTTTAATTCGCAATGGATTGAATAAGTTAAGGATTTCTTATGGATTTTATTCTTTAAATACGTGAATGGCAAAGTCAAAACCTTCGTGTTTCTTCGTGACCTTCGTGGTAAATTTTTATTTTGAGTAGTTTATTTTTGTATCAATCGCGATTTTCAACGCTAAAGCGGCTCGGGAGTTTGGGGAATCCTGATATACCGCGTTAATTATTTCTCTTGCGTCCGCCATTCGGTCTGTTCTGTAATATACATAAGCGGCTAAAATCTGCAGGCCTGCAGCGGGGGCCTTTCTTAATAATTGCTCGAGTTCGTTTGTTCGTGACAATACGATGTCACGGCTGCCGGCAATTGACATAAGGTCAACGTTTGTTCGAATGAATTCGGGATTCAGTTCGATTGCACGGATAATGTATAACGCACTGCTTACGAACTGTCCCGCGGCGAATAATGCATGTCCCTGTCCTGCGTAACAAATCGGATTCTCCGGCTCGTAAACGGAAGCGAGAGTAAACGAATCCGCCGCTTCGTAATAATTGCCGCGTCTTAGCTGGTCCTGCGCAGTGTTGTAATATTTGTCGAATTGCGTTTGCGAATAAGACTGAAAATTGAAATTGCCCGGCCGGGTATTGCTATTATAGTTTGTCGCACCGTAGCCGCTCGTATTATTGTTATTCGTTTGCAAATGCGAATCAATCGACTTTGATAACTCGTCGAGCTTTGCTTTAATATCGTTGAGCGAGTTCGGAGAAGACTGTTCAGATGTCACGTTTTTCATGTAACCTGAATCGTACTGTCTGCTTAGTGTTGAGTTCTGTGTCGTTAAACTCGGGACTTTGTACGGAGAACTATTTTCATATCCGGAATAGTCACTCGGTGCGGCGAGATTCATCGGACTTGAAGTATTTATATAACGATTCATGCCGCTCGATGTCACGGTGTTGCTGTTATTATTGCCGGCGTCTATTTTCTGCTGCAATGAGTTAAGCTGCTTTGTAATCTCATCGAGTCTTCGAGCGAGGTCATCCTGGTTCGATTG
>CAZMPL010000041.1:10411-15799 GCA_964567805.1 uncultured Pirellulales bacterium
CCGGTTTGTGTTGTACTGCTCAAGGGAGAATTCAAATATGACGTTCCCGTCCCGCTCTGTGACGTGGTGACTTCTGTCGCGGTATGAGTCGGATTGGTTCGCGCGGTTGAATTTGTTTTATTGTTTGTAAGGTATTTTGACAGGCCATCACCCTGTGATGAATTTCTCATAAAAGAGTTGAGTCCGGACATGCCTGAATTTGTGTTTGTGCCCGTGTTGGAACCGTAGGGCATCTGAGCGAATGACAGGGTCGATGCACATGTGTAAACAAGTACGAACGCGGCGATACAAAACAACCATTTTCTCATAATTCGGGATACCTGCAAAATACAATAATATCTACTTTAATTCTTATTGTATTTCGGCTTTTCACCCCAGCCCAGTTTAGCAGCTAAAGTGTCCCATTGGCTGAGAATTGGATTTTTTACAATCAAAAAAGAGCCTTTTTTTCGGGTTATTTTCAGTGTTTCATCGCTGGAAAAATGTCGCGAGATCTGGCCATCGACCGATAATGTCGTGCCTTCGTTGACGCGCAGGCCGATTACTTCGATTGTGCTTTGTGAATTTATAACAATCGGGCGGAAAGCCAGTGAGTGCGGACATATCGGCGTAATGACAATCGCGTCCATTTTTGGTGACACAATAGGTCCGCCCGCCGAAAGATTATAGGCCGTTGAGCCGGTCGGTGTGGAAATAATCATTCCGTCACTAACGCAGCCGACAAGCGGCTGGCCGTCAACCTGAACCTTGAGCTCAATCATTCTGAAAGGCGGCCCGGCAGTTATGTAAACGTCGTTTATCGCCGAAACGCAGAACTTTTCAATGTTCGTTTTACCGGGCTGAGAATTCAGGATGCGGCAGTCGAGCATCATTCTTTCTTCGGTTTGAATTTTGCCTTCGATAATCTTCGGGAACAGCGTTTTCAGTTCTTCTACGCTGAATTCCGCGAGAAAACCGAGCTTGCCGATATTGACTCCGATTATGGGGACATTTGTTTCACATACGAACCTCGCCGAGCAGATAATGCTTCCATCTCCGCCGAAAACAACCGCGAAATCGCATTCCCTGAGAACGTTCTGGATTTCAGTCCTTATCGAATTCGTCCGGCTGTCGCAGTTCACAGAGCAGTTATGAAGCTCCATAACGTTATAATTGCCGATTATATGGGCCTTTTCCTTCGCGAAATCTGTGAATCGCGCAATTGCTTCTTTTACGCCGTTTTTTTTCGGATCGCCAAAAATAACAAGCTTCGTTAACTTTTCCATTTTAGTCCTCTCACTAACGAGCCAATTCTCTTGCCGCCTCGACAATTTTTTCGGTACTGATTCCAGTCGAAGAAATTTGTGAATTTCTAAGGTCATGTCCGATAAATCTTCTCGGAGTACCAAGTATTTTTATATTTTTCACCGCCTGGTTGTGCATGACCGCCAGTTCGAGAATCGCCGAGCCGAAGCCGCACTCGATTGTATGGTCCTCTACGGTAATTATTTTTTTGCCCTGTTTTATCAGGTGTATAATTTTATCGTCAATCGGAGCCGCGAACCTTGCGTTAATTATGTTCGCGTGAATTCCTTCTTTTGCGAGAATTTCTTCGGCCTCGAGCGCCTGTGTTAACATGCTGCCGTAAGCAACGATATCGATGTTCGAGTCCTTGTGAGTTTTTACAGTGACACTCTTTCCTTCCTCGAACGGTTTCGTGCAGGCCGAAGGAACCTGGTTGTCATCGGGGATATTGTCTTTCGGATACCTGATAGCGACCGGGGCCTTGTGGTTCAGTGCGAATTCGAGAGCGAGTTTCATTTCGACATCGTTCGCTGGCGCGAGCAGAACAAGGTTCGGAATCATTCGCAGGAAACCTATATCGAGCAGGCCGTGATGCGTCGGGCCGTCTGTGCCGACCAAACCCGCTCTGTCAATACAGAATATTACAGGAAGGTTCTGCAGCGCGACATCCTGCGCAATCTGGTCGAAACTTCTCTGGAGGAATGTCGAATAAATGCACACAACCGGCTTGTACCCGGTCTTTGCGAGTCCGGCCGCGATATCGACCGCCGCACTCTCGGCGATACCAACATCGTAGAATCTGTCCGGATGTCTCTTCCTGAAATTATTCAGGCCCGTGCCGTCGCACATCGCCGAAGTAATAGCAATGACTTTATCATCCTTTTCCGCGAGTTCCGCGAGATGGTCACCGAACGATTTTGTAAAGGTGCACTTGCTCGGCTGTGAAGGAGGCTCGATTGCGTCACCATCTCCATTCAATTTGAACGGGCCGGTAGAATGAAATTTTTCCGGTACCTCGTCGGCCGGAGTGAAACCTTTGCCTTTCTTCGTGTAAACGTGAAGAATAGCAGGGTGGTTCAGCTCGGACAATCCCTCGAACAACTGGATAAGCGAGCCGATATCGTGACCATCCACCGGGCCGAAATATGGAATGTGCATACTCTCGAACATCTGGCTCGCGGGCAGTGCCATCCTGATACTTCGTTTGATACGCTCGAGTGCTTCCTCTACGCTTTTACCGATTACCGGCATGTGTTCGAGAATGTTGGATGTTGTTTTTCGCAAATCATCGTAAGTCTGACTGAGCCTGACTTTCGAGAAATACTTTGCCATCGCGCCGACCGTCGCGTCAATCGCCATCGAATTGTCATTGAGTATAATGAGCATTTGCCTTTTGACGAGCCCGAGATTGTTCAGGCCTTCGAACGATGTGCCGTTCACGATACACGCGTCACCGACTATTGAAACGATTTTCTTTTCGGCGGATTTGCTCTTTTCGTTTTGCGCGTCCTTATTTTGTAAAACCCTTATCTGCTCGCCGAGTGCCATACCGATAGCGGTTGTGATAGACGTACCTGCGTGACCGACCATGAACTGGTCGTAATTGCTCTCGGACGGGTTGGGGAAGCCGCTTACACCTCCGGCGTGACGAAGATTAACGAATGGTTCTCTCCTGCCGGTGATTATCTTGTGTGTGTAGCATTGGTGGCCTACATCCCAGATAAGCTTGTCGGATTGGAAATCGAAAACGCAATGCAGCGCAATAGTAAGCTCGACTACGCCGAGATTACTGGCCAGGTGGCCGCCGGTCTTGCTCACACATTTTATTATATAACTTCGTATTTCTTCAGCCAGTTCGACGAGCTGCGGAACGGATAATTTTTTCACATCAGCGGGGCTGTTTATATGTTCAAGAAAATTACTCATAAATATATAAGAGCATAAGTGCAGAAGAACAAAAGACTTAAGTGTTTTTCGAGTTATGCGATTATGCACTTTTTTTAATAAAAAGGCTATTTCAAAATAAAAAACTAACATTAATTACCGCTGGCATTATAGCAAAGTTCATTAATATTAACCACTAAAAACCATAGATGTTAGAACAGGGCGTTTTAAGCCGCAAAGTTGAAGATGCATAGGTATAGAATACCTATAAGTGGGTAGTATTTGTGAGAGGTTAAATTTTAATGAAAATTAACGTCTATTTTATTGACAGACTTAAATTAAATGTTAGTATGGGTAATATGGGATAGTATGATAAGGAAAGGATACCCCTCGATCAATTATTTTATGTTCTTTAAGTGTGTTGGCAGGAATAATCTCTTAGGAGGAGCGTTGATGAAAAGGGCATTATCAATTGGTATCTTAACTTTATTAGTATTAAGTTTCAGTTCTTCAGTTTTTTGCATGCCTCCTATGGTTCCTTTCACATATCCGCCGGAAAGCAATACCAATATCATCTGGCAAACTTCGTCTCCATACCAGAGAAATATATACATGGATTTTAGCACAGATCCAGTCGGGGCAACAGGTCCCATTCCAGGTGCAATCTATCATGGTACCGACGATCCTTTCTTACGGGATTCAGATTTTGTAACATTTTCCGGAGATATTCGATGGGATGAGGCGACCGGCGCCATTGGAATTTTTGGAGGTGGGACAGGAACCATCCTAATACATATCGATAATTGGGAAGAAGCACGGCCGGTTAAGAACTTGTATGAAGAGCTTATTTATTGTGTAGATTTGCAGGGCCAGGAAGGTTCAAGTTCATTTTCTCAAATAATTAATACGCCTGTTGGTATTGCTAATACTGGTTATTGGAATGACTGGGACAAAATTGATTTTAATAATACCAGATTATCTCTTTGGAATCAATTTCAGCCGAATCCGGCCTGGGAAGAGATATCAATCACATTAAGTGTTAGTGTTGGCAACATGTATATTGACGAGATTCATCTTGCCACAGAATGCATACCGGCACCGGGAGCAATTATACTCAGCAGTCTTGGCGTATGTATTGTCGGCTGGCTTCGAAGACGCAAAACACTATAGCAGAAAAAAAAGAAGCTTCAGCGAAGAAGTGGATATTTAATAAACACAGCCACCTATAAGTGGGCTTTTAGAGTCTTTTTATCTATTTATCTCTCTGCGTCTTAGCACCTCGGCTAGAGCCTAAAAAATCTGTGAAATCCGCGAAATTGGAAGATAGTCTGTAAATATATTATTAGACAAGATAACAGGATAAACAGGAAATAATAATCATGCAATTTCTGTCTTAAAATATAAGTTATTCTATTGCACAATAAATATCTACAATATAAAATGCTCCCAGTGAAGATATGCAGGATTTGGAAATATGGTAACGGAACTTGATAAACAGAAATTAGTAAGGTGTCCCAAGATATAAATATAAGACAGATATAAGATTATTTTTGACTTTTTGAAATTGAACCATAAATATTTATCCTGAGATTATTATGAATGATGATATTGATAAAGAAATTAAAGCTCTTGACCAGGAATACAGAAAAATTATCGGAGAGGATATTGATGCTGAAATCTCCGATGATAAACTACAGAAATTAATAAATAAAAATGAAGTTGATAAAAATGTGCCAGGTGGAATCAGTTCCACTCGACGTCAGGAACTTATTAGCGAAGCTGAAAACCGCTTAAAATATTGGACAGAGAATTTAAGTTCTAATGATTCTATGGCGGATTTTTTGAAACGGCGAATTCACATGCTGGAAAACAACTTTAATGCATACGATATTGATCAAGAAGCTATTGACTTTGCAAGAGAAAACCTGACATCCATATTTGAAATAGCAGAAGACTTAACAGGAACGTATCATCTTAAATTCTTGCAAATATGTAGAATGGATAATAAGGATGAAGCAGAAAAAGCCATTGATAAATTAGCAACTGATAGTATTATTGAAGAAGAAAAATACAATTATCCACCTAATTATTCAGATAGTTTACCAATTCCCAGTGAAAATTCTATAAATAATGGTAATAAAAATATAGATAAATCGTTTTTTGAAAAACGTCCATTATTGACTTATAGTATTGTTATTTCGAGTATGCTCTTAGTTGCAG
>CAZMPL010000041.1:15826-16086 GCA_964567805.1 uncultured Pirellulales bacterium
CTTTTATATTTTCTGTAAGTATTTTTTTATTAAAATCAAATATTTTTATAAAATTCCTTGGAGTAATATTTGTTTGTACAGCTATTTTGTTTAATCCCTTTATTAAAATCAACTTTGACCGTAATATTTGGCAAATCATTGATATTGTATGCGCTCTATTATTTTTAATTACAGGATTCTTTTTAAAAGACAAACCTATTTCTTAAAGGTAATTATAAAAGAATTGGCACTAAATTAACAATATTTTGAGCTAATAAATC
>CAZMPL010000042.1:0-9675 GCA_964567805.1 uncultured Pirellulales bacterium
GGATTCCCGCCGGAGTTTATCCCTTGGGGGCGGGAATGACAAAGTCGTATTTTCCATGAATGGTTACTAATTTTATTTATGGAACTTAGTCCATTTTTCGTTGCTTTTTGCACTTTCCAGAACAGTCTCAATAAACAACATTCCTCTGAGACCATCATCGACATTCGGGAAGTCGAGCATTAATGGCTCAGGTTGTGTTTTTGTTATGCTTGCTCTGACTGTATCAGTAAAATTGCGGTAATTATTTGCGAATGCTTCGAAGAACGCTTCCGGGTGTCCGGAAGGTAATCTTGTTGCGCGTCCTGCCGCGGCACTCTTTTCTGCTACATATCCATTGCCGCGACACCATATCTGAATCGGGCCGTTCGGTTCTTTGACATAAAGATAATTCGGATTTTCCTGATGCCATTCGAGACCTTTTTTCTCACCGTAAATCCATATTGCGAGATTGTTCTCTTCACCAATCGATACCTGGCTTGCATGAAGAACACCGCTTGCGCCGTTATTGAAACGTAAGAGGATATTTCCGTCGTCGTCAAGTTTGCGTCCTTCTACAAATATAGTTAAATCTGCGCAAAGTTTAGTAATTTTCAATCCTGTTATATATTCCGAGAGATTTTCCGCATGTGTTCCGATATCACCAATGCAGCCGGCACCGCCGCTCTGTTTCGGATCGGTACGCCATGAAGCCTGCATTGAACCAGCTTTTTCTATTGCGGTTGCAAGCCAGCCCTGAGGATATTGAACAACTATTTTGCGAATTTCTCCAAGTTCACCGCCGCGAGCCATATCGCGGGCAAGTTTAACCATAGGATAGCCTGTATAATTATGCATAAGGCCAAAAACCTTTTTTGATTTTTTCACGATTTTTTGAAGCTCTTTGGCTTCTGTGACATTGAAAGTCATTGGCTTTTCGCACATTACATGGAAACCGGCTTCGAGGAAGGCTTTGGCAATTGGAAAATGCCAGTTATTCGGAGTAGTGATAGAGACAAAATCGATTCTCTCGCCTTCCGGCAGTTTGAGTTCTCCCTCAATCATTTCCTTATAATTATCATAGACTCTTTTGGGATCGAGTAAAAGTTCTTTTCCCTGCTGCTTCGATTTTTTCGGGTCAATATCAAAAGCTCCGGCAACAAGCTGTACGCCGCCGTCCATGCGTGATGCCTTGCGATGAACATCACCGATAAATGCGCCGGGACCGCCGCCGACCATACCCATCTTAAGACTTCTATCGAGTGCCATACCTGCTCCTTTCAGTAAAATATGCAAAAATATGTTTTTACAACAAAATTTCAATTTAACTCAAAAAAATAGACTTTGCAAGATTATGTTCAAAAAGAATGCTTATTTTATTCTGTTTTTTTAAATATCATTCACTTTTTTGGGCAAAAAAGATAAACTTGACATGATTCGGATTATGATTATTAATCGAATTGTATATAAAAAAATAAAAATAATTAATTCAGGGTATTTATATAAATGGCAAAATTAAGTGCATTTTCTGATGAAGTGACAGATGATTTTCAAGGTCAGGTCGAGTATCTTTCTTCGGAAAAAATAAGCTATATCGAGCCTCGTTTTATCAATAAGAAAAACATAATGGATTTGAACAAAAGCGAACTGAAGGAAACGAGAAAAATGCTGAGAGAATGCGGCATTAAAGTCAGTGCTATCGGTTCGCCAATTGGTAAAATCAAACTCGATGAGCCGTTCGAGCCGCATCTGGATAAGTTCAAACATGCGATAGACCTTGCGATATTTTTTGAAACACCATATATACGAATGTTCAGTTATTATCCGCCCGAAGGTAAAAAGATAGAAGATTATCGCAACCAGGTTCTTGATAGATTGGCCGCACAGGCTGATATTATCAGCGGAACCGAAGTCACTATGGTACATGAAAACGAAGCCGGAATCTATGGTCATACCGCGAAAAACTGTGTCGATATAATAGAGTCTATCAGTTCACCGAAAATCAGGCTCGCATATGATCCCGCGAATTTTGTCTGGGGAGAAAAAATTACCAATAATGTCGAAAGTTGTTTCCCCCTTATGAAACCTTATGTAGTTCATGTTCATATAAAGGATTGGAAACTTGGCTCGAAAGATACAGGTAGTATTCCCGGACAGGGTGACGCGCAGATAAAGGAATTGCTTGCTGAACTTGTTGCTATGAAATATGATGGTTGTCTTACGATGGAGCCTCACTTGAAAGCAGGTGGGCAATTTGGCGGCTCAACCGGAACATCGCTGTTTTCGAAAGCCGTCGAAGCAGTAAGAGAAATCGCATCTGAAGTTGGACTCGGCTTGTGAGTGAAATTATGAAGGAAAGAAAATGAAAACATGGAATTTCGGAATAATAGGTTCCGGCTTAATCGCGGATTTTCACGCAAGAGCGATAAATGATATCCCAAACGCAAAGCTGATAGGTTGTTGTGACAAAATAGCCGCCAAAGCAAAACAGCTCGCGGATAAATATAAAGTTGTTGCTTTTGATAATTGCGAAGAAATGCTTAAATCGAAAGAAATTGATATTGTCACTATCGCAACTCCAAGCGGACTCCATGCCGAGCCTGCGATAGCGGCGGCTAAAGCAGGTAAACATGTGCTTTGTGAAAAACCACTCGATATAACATTAGAGCGAATAGATTCTATGATAGAAGCGCATGAAAAATCAGGCACATATTTGGGCGGTATTTTCCCTTATAGATTTAATGATTATATTGTTCCTTTGAGAGAGGCTATAAATACCGGGCGTTTTGGCACGATCAGCTATGCCGGAATTTATGTCCCTTGGTGGAGAACTGATGAATATTATAAGGATTCATGGCACGGAACATGGGCTCTCGATGGCGGCGGGGCACTCATGAACCAGTCGATACATATGGTTGATATGATTTGCGATTTACTTCCTCCCGTGGAATCTGTGCAGGCGTTTACCGCGACACTCGGTCATAAAATGGAAGCGGAAGATACCGCTGCGGCTGTTCTGCGTTTTAAAAGCGGTGCATTAGGGATTATATATGGTACAACTTCTTCATTTCCGGGCCAGTTCAGAAGGTTCGAAATCACCGGTACCAAAGGAACTGTAATAAATGTCGAAAACACTATAACTGTATGGCAATTTGCTGATGAGCAGCCGGAGGACAAAGAAATATTAACAAAATACGGCAAGATAAAAGGCGGCGGAGGAGTAGCTGACCCTGCCGCTATAACGCATGAAAATCATGCTCGTAATTTTAAAGCGTTTTTAAATGCACTTGAGCAGAAAACAAAATTCAAAATTGATGGTTTGGAAGCTCGAAAAGCGGTTGAGTTAATTCTTGCAATTTATAAATCAGCGAAGGAACAAAGAATTATCAATCTTAAATGATTTTTCTTTGTTAAGAGGTTTTTGTTTCTATATTAGAGTTTATATTCGATGAAACCGCATTGAGTAAATACGTATTTAGATTCTTTGGGATAGTAAAGTAGAAGACACTTCCATTCCCGACATTCGATTCGATCCAAATTTGTCCCCCATGTGTTTCAACAGCTTTCTTAACAACCGGCAGGCCAATTCCAGCGCTTCCTGCAATTTCCCATCTCTCAAGGGTTTGAAACATTTGAAAAATCTTGTCGTGATATTTTTTCTCTATTCCAGGGCCGTTGTCGGATATGCTGAATTCCCAATACTTGGGCCGTTCTGTAAAGTTTATTTCTATTCTCCCATCAGCTTTATCCATGAATTTTAATGCGTTTTTTATTAAGTGATGGAATATTTGATTAATTCTGTTTTTCTCGCATTTAATAACAGGAAGTTCTCTTTTAATATTAATTTTAATATTGTCAGGTATATCTATAAGTGTAATAACATCCTGTAATAATTCATTTAGATTGATTGTCTCGATTTTTCCAGATGATGCTATAAGTCTTGTATAAGCAAGCAAACCGTCTATCAAATTGTGCATACGTTGTGTACGGCTTTCGAGCTGTTCTATTTTTTTGCAGGCATCTTCACTTAATTCTATTGAATTGTCATTTTTCAGCCATGTTGTCAACGTTGATATTCCTCTAAGAGGAGTTTTAAGGTCATGAGTCATAACGTAAGCGAACCTTGTTAGTTCTTCGTTGGTTTTCATGACCTGTTCCAAAAGCGATGCCTGTTTTCGCTCTGCTTCTTTTCGCTGTGTTACATCACGGATATATTCGACTACACCGGTTGGTTTTCCTGAATCATCAAGCATTGGGAACGCGTAAACTTCCAAATCACCTGCTGCTCCATCTTTTTGAACAAGTTTGACCTCTTCCATTTCAAGCTGGCATGTTTCGAGGGCACGCACAGAAGGGCATTTTTCACACCTTTTATCACTCATATGATAGGCTTTATAACACTTTTTACCCTTGAGCGGCATTGTATGCTGATGATTCTTTTCCATAGCAGCATTAACTCGAATGATATCGAGATTTGGGCTTAAAACACTAATGCCATCCTGGATACTCTCAAAAATATCCGTGAGAAATTTTTCTCTTTCAAGAACCGTTCGTTCCGCCTGGTTACGTACCTCTACTTCGTCACGCAGCTTCTTGTTTACATCCATAAGTTCTTTAGAACTTAACTCCAGGGAGCGTTCGATCAGGTTTCTATCTTTCTCAAAACCGTCATAAGCATCACTGATCGAATCAAATAAAGAAATCAGATCTTCTGGAATAGTGTCGATATTACCAAAATATTTTTGAATTTGTCTTTTTAATAATTGATTCATTCAAACTGCTACTCTTCACAAAAAGTTGTTATCGTCATAGTCTGATTATGCAGTTCAGCTTGCTTGTTTTGTGGTTGAACCGGGCAAATCTCACCATAAGAATAGAATCCTGTAAGTGCCGCCTGGCTGCCCAATACGTTTTGTACATTTTCAACTTCTTCGTCTATTCTCTGTTTGAGAACAAGTTTTCTGCCAACGCAGCTGATAAGTATAGCAAGGTCTGGTTTTTGAGAACCTGTTACCTGGCTGTCACGCGCCGATACAGCTGCTCCTTCTGCCAGACGGTCGAAATTAGCTTTCATCAATCTTGCATAACAACCTTGTGGAATGTCTCCCGCGAAAGTCATGCTGCCGTCTTTTTCATCAACCGCTAATATTGTTCTCACAAGTCGTTCATTCGAATCTTTCAAAGAAAGACTCAATGGGAATAATAATCCTGTAGCGGGAAGACCTGCCGCCTCGTCACCGAGGTATGTTTTATATAATTCGAGTGCCGGCTGATTATCAAATTCATATAATACGTTATCTTTTGAACGTGTTACAAGACGATCCGGACCGAAGGAATCCCAGCCGCCCTGTGAACCATAACCTATTTTTATGGCATTACCGTAAAGTCCTATAGCAGCTACTGTTTGCTTGTCGCAATTCTCATCCAGAACGACAAGAGTTTCTTCGAATCGAGCCTGGTCGCCTGCTAATCCGCCGGTAACAGATACACCTTCCGGAAGTTTGCTTCTTAATCCTTTTGATAATGCGCTGCCGTTAATATTAAGTCCGTTCGATAAGACAAAAACATGTACTAACCCGTCCCGTTTTAATCCTTCAGCCAATTGCTGGCCGGCCTGGTATGTTTCAGACATGTTGGTTATTGTTGTCTGAGAAAACATTAACGGAGTATTTTCGAAAAATACTGCTGTTGCAATCATCGAATTATCATAAACAGATGATCCCGCGATTTCACCGGCGGTTGAGCAGCCTATAATATGTGAGTTTGGGTAGAATTTTCGAACTTCATTAATACGTTCTTTGTCTGTTAACAATTTTCTTTCACCAAAAAGAAAAACTACTTGTGCTTTATCCGCGATTCCATTTGAAGATATAGAACGCCAGCCGCCTCTTTCCATCCATTGTTTTTGTGTCGTTTTCATTGTTTTCTCCAAAGAAGTTCATTTTTCTTTTAAAATATTATCAGACGATAACATTAAAATTGTGTTAAATTAATCTTAATCTATCGGCGCAAAAATAGTGCGGCTTCAGTGGATTTTAGGAATGAAAATACAATATTTCCGTTTATTCCTGCTTCTTTATTAGCGAAAGACGGATAAAACAATAATAAATAGACTACTCTTTGCAGTAGTTTTTGAATATGTGTTTGTTATAAAATAAGACTTGTTTAGTTAATCGTTTTCGTCTTCGTCTTCTTCTTCGAAGAAATCTTCTTCACTATCGAATTCTTCATCATCCTCGACGTTTTCAAGGGATTCCTCATCGAAATCCGAAAAATCAGCTAAACTGTCGTCTGATGGTTCAAACTCATGTTCTTCGTCAAAGGAATCAAAATCTTCATCTTCATCCCACATTTTTTAATCCTTTTTACTCAAAATAACTATTAAATAGCAAGGATAATTATTTTTGCTATATTCTGATTTAATATATTTTGCTCGATTTTACAAAAAAGTATTTCAAAGAAAAGTATTTTCAAAAAAAATTTTCTTATTTTATCATTTTTTTTTGTTTATGGATAAAGAGGTAGTTTTCCGTTGTATTATGGATTTATAATGAAAATATCTTCAATAACCAGCTCCATGGTGGAATTCTGAGAACTAACATGACTATCTGGATGGCAAAACCCGCTCCGCCGAAGATGTACATATCTTTGCATTTTTGCTCGGAGCCTTCGTTCTGGTACTTGCACCAGGCCGGAATAAAAAACAGCAGGGGCAGCGCGATGCATAAGCCGCAGAGAAAAACCAGTATTTTCAATTTGCCGGGCAAAGTTTCGGATGCTATATGGCGTATTTCCTCCTCGCGAGCCCTGATTCTCGCGTGCCATTTGTCATTAAGTTTTTTCATTGTTTCGGGAGGTATTTTGCGTTTTGCGAGCTCAACTTTCGCGAAATATACAGCTTCCGGGAGGTGAATTTTTGTGTGGGTGTACTCGATAAGGTCTATATCAGACAACTTCTGAATAAAATCTTCAACTTCTCTTTCCATGATCTATTAGGATTAGGTACAGGACAGAAATACGCTCACTATTCGTGTGCCTAAGTCCTAACTCCAATAGTCTTAAGCCTTGATTTTATTACTAATATTATGACCTTGTTTGGCTAAAAAAGCAACAAAAAAATCCCCCGATAAAACATTTCAACATCCGTAATCTATTCACTCTAAACGCTCTACGCTCAAAGCTGACGTTTTCCCTATTTTCCCATATCTTCAGTTTCTATTATTCCTACAGTTCCCTCGCCAATCCCAACCAAACCATATGGTGTACTTACAAATCTCTCGACAGGTCCTCCATCGAGAATATTATTGTCAATTATCTGCGCATCTTCGAAACTTTTTCCTTTTTCTATAATTATGATTTGACTTTCACCGTACCTTGCCCATAATTTATTGTTGTATATAGTTGCAGTTAATAGATCAATCATTCCAACTCGATATAATCCAAATTTGAAATTTGCCATTAAAGATTCAGGAATAAAGAAATCACTTTTCATTAAATCTACCTTGGTGTTATTAGTTTTTGGGTAATTTTGATATTGAGTTTGAAGATTATTAATTGATTCATTACTTCCAATAAGATATTTTGATTTTTCTGATTTTGTATCAAATTCAAATATATGATCTTCTTTTTTGAATAGATATTTTTCCGGAAATTCCCCTGAACCTACTGGTTCAACTTCTGTATTTGACATATATGAAGAAACAACCATTTTTAAGTTTTTGCTTGTTAAATCTAATTTCCAAAGACCGTTATAAATAAATGAGGATAATGAATAAGAAGTAGAAGGTAAAATTACACTGAATAATATTTCATTCTTCGACTTAAATGTCAGGTTAGATACTATAAAAGTATTCCCGATATGGAAAGGTACGGGACCTTTAATAGTACTGGAAAATAAACATTCCCAGTTTTTATTTTGTAGATTATATAAACCAATGCCACATTCCTGACTCCTACTTCCATAGGCAATATATAGCTTATTTTCATATTTGGTCATTGAAGTTATAAAAACAGAAGGAATACCTTGATCTTGATTATGTATAACTGGTATTTTTATGAAGTCTCGACCTGTTTTGAAACTGCCTGGGAATTCAATAATACCACTCCCACATAATGAAACATAAGTTATATCTTTATTTACTGAAATCCCGGATAGTGTTTCATATCTTACTGGTGTAGTTATAAACGGAATTCTTGTTTGCCATAACGCAATTAATTCTTTTTTATCTAAATTTATCCCAGCAAGATATAGCTCTTTTTCATCAACTTTATTTACGGAACTCATAAAGGCTACCCAGAGGTTGTTTTCATAAATTACTGATTTAATATCCTTATCACTATCTCCATGGATTCCTATAGATAATTTTTGAGCCCAGTCAACAACTTTCAAAATCATATTTGCTTTTATCTCTGTTTGCAATTTTATAGCAAATGTTGCATTAGGATAATTCTGTCTCAGTTTTAGTTGTTTATCTAAAATGTAATTCAAAACCTGGGAATTGCTTAGATTCGGAAGTACTTGGATAGCATTTCCAAAATCTTTGATTATTTCTACCGATTTTTCTAACAATTTATAATATTGCTCTGTTGCTTCTGGAGTTGCACTATAAGTCGGACTAGCATAACCCGGACTCCATATAATAAGATTTGCCGCATCTTTCTTTTGGATAAGAGATTCCAGTATTTCGGCATAATCTTCAATCGTCATAAAACGTTTCATTTCGTAGCGCATAATGTATTTTTCTTGCGTATCAAACGGTTCATTTGGAGTATGAAATTCATCTCTATAAATAGAAATAATTTTTTTACGATATTTTTCTTTCTGGGAAGAATTTCCGGCGTAATGTTCATACAAAGCAATGCAACTAAATAATTTAGCATATGGGTCAGTTGCTTCTTCAAGTTCATGAAGGAATTGCAACCAAATTTTCAGACATTGCTGCTGAGTATCCTTAAACTGTGTATATTCTAATTCGTTAAAATGTCTCGAAGTAGAAAATATAATCACTTCTTCCCAAAACATCCTTTTGAAAACATAATTATCCTTTGCTACTAAATTATTTTGATTTCTATATATTGTCCTTGTATTTTCAATGACCTGATTGAAATCATCTGTTTCACACCAGGCTAAAAATAATTGTTGTTTCCAGGGTAATCTTGCTTTGCGTAATGTTTCTGACCATATTTTCCTGCTATTTCTGTTTATTTCTTTGATTTTATCTGTCGATACTGAAACAGAATTTCCGAAATATCCCAAATGGCTTATACTTAAGGAACTGCACCCGAGTGATCCATCGACAAATACATCCCCGAGTAAAGTATTTATCAGATAAGCATCATTTATAATACTATTTTTATAACTATCACGTATCTGTCGAACATATAAAAATACTAAGTCCGCCAATTCAAGGTCTGAATAATGTGTATTAGCTTTTATTTGGGAATTTGTAATTTGCAGTTTATGTATGTTCCATTCATTGTTAAAAATCTCACCAGTGTAATAAACATTCTGTGGTTGTAAAGCATGAGCAGTTTCAAAAAGTGGTAAAGCTTCTTCATATCTACTATTAACCGAAAGCAGTTGGCCTTGTTTATAGAATAGTTCGGCTTCGAGTTCTGGATTCCATTTTGCTGTTGGTGTTGAGTCTTGAAGTTTTTCTATAATTTTTGTAGAAGCTTTATCAATCGATACTACTGCTT
>CAZMPL010000042.1:9685-15940 GCA_964567805.1 uncultured Pirellulales bacterium
GCGTTAGCAGGTTCGTTTGGTTCGATTGGAATAATCAAGGATTTTAGATTTTCACCCGCGGCTTGTTTAAGGTTCAGGTGTATTTCCAACTGGCCGTTGTTGGGTTGTATGTAGCCGTCAATCAAAATTGCCGAACTCCAGAATTTTGTATCTTCTCCTTCTGTCATTAACTTTTCATCGAGCAGGACTTTCAAGTCTTCGCGTTCCAGCATAATAATCTGCGGCTCAAGGTTCAATCTCACAGAAAGCAGGACAGGTAACGTTCTTTCCAGCATTTTATACTGCTCGGCCAATTGAACGCGGTGAATATCGACAATACCAATCGGAATCAGTTTTTCATCCGGCTGATTTATTTTATTAAATACGCTTTCTAATTTCTGAACAATGGTTCCGACTGAATTGCTGTCCGATTGTGCGAAACAGTCGAGAAGTCTCAATCCGTGTGCGGTCTCCGAAACCCGCACACGAATCAAGTCGCTGGAGGCCTGACCTGGGTCAGCCGTATTAGAATCCGGCGTAGATATTTCTGTAGAGAGAATTATAAAAGCGTCTGCTCGCAGCAATTTACCGATTTTGATGGTATTATTCCTATCGAGAAGACCGGCTGCACTCAATTTTTGTTCTTCAAGAATTTTATCAATAGCCGCTCGCTCAAGCAGTTGGATGCCTTCATTTTGTGACAATTCAACCTCAAGCAAAGCCGCGAGAGATGATATATCATTATTTCCTATAACCGCAATCCTGGCTATATCGTTGGATTGACTTATGGCATAAGGTGTATATATAAAAGAGGCAATAAATAGTAAAAAATATAATTTAGTAATATATTTCATATTTTCGGTCGCCCATTATTTATTCTTCATTATTATTTGTAATCAATTCTTTCGGTTGTATTAATGATAAATTCAAATTCGTTTCATAATAAGAAACAGCAACTGCTCCTGAGCCAAAAGGTTCAATCTGTAACCATGATTTACCGAGATTATAGATCTTGCCGTCATCAGAAAATAATTTGCCTGTCGGCTGAATAATATCCTTACCAATCATAACGCAATGTGTTCCAATTTCAAAACCACTCAAGCCTCCTACAACTTCCCACGAATAGCCTTGTAATAGTTTGATTTCACTGGTTTGCGGATTTAGTAAATTTATTTGTGATTGTATAGTAAATACTATGTCTCCATTATCATTAAAGAAGAGACGATTTCCGTATGGATGGTGCAATAAAATGAACTTACCTGTAATTGGATTATACTTCCAAATTCCATGTCGCTTGAGATCTGCAAATAAAGTAAACCATATAGAATCATTTTTTGTATCAGCAATCATTGATCCGATCCAATATAGATTACCGCCATCCAAATCATTTTTTGTTTGAATAGCCTTATAGGATGCAAGAATTTCAAATGTTTTAGTTTGAGGATCAAATTTTGCAAAACTACCATAGAATCCGAGATAAAGATAATTATTAAGATATGCCATTGAAAGTATGTTGTTAGAAGGACATCCTTGAGCTTCACCAAATATTTCAAAACCATCGGGACCAATCATAATTAGACCTTTGTCTGGAGTTCCCAAAAAAATACAATCGGAACTATTTTCCGAGCACTTTATGGATAAACCATTTTTACTTTCTATTTTCAAGATTTGCTTTAGCGAGTCACCTTTTATATCCATAGTTGTTACGATATAATTAAATAGCGAGTTGCCTTGGGGTAAACTTCTCCATACAACTGCAATCTTTTTATTCAGATTGTCAATATGAACCCATTCAGGATACCGATCTTTTATTATATCATGATTTGTAATTGAAATTGGTGTTATGGCGTAATTAGCCCAACGGCCGATATTGTTTTTGTCTGATTCATATTCTTTTATGAGAAATCTATCCAAAGCTGCTTGCAGTCTTTGGAATTTATTAAGTTGAGCGGAAGGGATTATATAGGTATCTAAAATAGGCTGAATTCTCCTACACCAATCAATTTGTTTTTCTTTTCTAGCTCGTCCGATGAATTCCAGTATAAGTTCAGGATTATTTAAAATGTTAAAATTCTTATTATTTTCAGCTAATATTAAGACATTCTCAAAATAGCTTTCAAGCTTACCTAAAATACTTAGTTTGATAGCAGCCTTCCATATAGCCTCTCCTACGTTTTGGGCATCATTGAAGAACAAAAGATCGCATACCTTTATTGCTGCCTCATCATTATCTATCTCTGGGTGGACTAATGCATAGTAACTTAACATTTTCAAGGTAGGATCAGGACGATTTCTCAGCCATTCCAGTAGAGGGAGAATTTCTTTATTGCGTTCTCTGTAACATCCTAAAGAATCAGCTAAGATTTCATAGAAAGTAATACTTTTTTTTGACTGATACTTTTCATTTTCCAAAACGAAAGATTTTAGATTTTGAGAAAATTCATCCGGTGTATCATACATACCATAAGAATCCCTCGTCCTTTTAGTTAACAAAAGAATCGGGCTTTTATTTTCAGTTTGAAATAATTTATACAGGATATTATATTTTTTTACACATATATCATGTATTTCCGACTGAAGCTCCAGCTTTTCTTTTTCATTTGATTTTACAGAGGAAGTGTCATTGTATGAATAAAGCTGGAAAAGATAATCGAATGTTAGATCTGGAATATGTTGCGTACCTAAGCGAGCATATCTCTCTACTGTTCCAAGATCAATTTCGTGGGCACGTTTTTCTATTTTAAGATGGTCAATTTCGGAAAAAGTTTTGTTATCCCATGCTATGTTAAGAATACAATGAAAAACTGTATTTCTTAAATCGATATTATTTTCATCTAAAGCTAAAGCTGTTTCTGCAAAAGAAATGAGCATGTCCCTGTTATCAGTCAGTTCAAGTAACAGATCTGTACAGTATGATTCGGTACGTTTTAGGAAATAGGCGGCTTCCATATGAGAATCACCTGAGATGTTGAATTCTGAAGTATCACCAAGTTCTGAAATGACTGCTTTACAGATTTCCTGACGGGTAATAGTTATATCAGACGAAGGAACAGTTAGGGCTACATTTTTGCTTTTTCCACTGGAAGGCTCGATAAACTTCATGGAGACAGAATATTCTTTTGCATTTCCGTTCCGGCGAATTCCTCCCTCCAGCAGTATTGTTGATGCTCGAAGTTGAACATCAATTCCGCCAAGATCACGTTCTTTTATTATGTGGTTTAATTGTTCACGTTCTAAAATTACAATATTTTTTGATGAATTTAGGTCATATTTTAATAGTTGAGTCAACGCCAAAGCTATTGGATTTAGTTCTCTGCCGGGCTCTTCATTTCTTATATCTGAAATGCCGAGGTAATGTCGCTGGTCCAAAGGTACGTTTACTTTTAATATTCTCTGTTTGATTTCTTTGATTAAGCCCTGAATGTCTTCGTCTATGTTGGAGCTATTTTGCAATAAATTATCAAAGATAATACCTGTGCGAGTTTCAACAAATCTCGTATTGATCGACTCTTTCTGCTCCTGATTTCTTATCAATTTCACAAATAATAGCGCATCCGCACCAAGGATAGTGCCTATCTGCTTTCTGCTCTCATTTTCTGTAACTTCAAAGGATAATTGCAGTTTTTTTTCAGCCAATATTTTTTCTATCTCGTTGCGTTCCAAGAGGTTAACGTTTTCTAATTTTGATAGCTCAACTTCAAGCAGTGAAATTATAGGGGATTTTTCGAGTCCTGAGGTATTGTCCGCAATTAAAGCGAGATTTATTTTCTTCTCTGTAGCGGCAAAAACGGAACTTGTTAGAGATAGTATAGTTATAGCAAGCAAAATTATTTTAATGCGCATCGTTTTTATCCTCTAATGACAATAAAAGTCAGATTCACTCTATAGAGTTCAGGTTTTCTATATAGTAAAGACTCTTATCCTCGAAAAATATTTCACAAAAACTCGTCTCGCCGTATATTTTACTGAAATATTTTTATATTACAATACCGAGGTGCTCCGCGACCAGTTCGAAAAGTCTGATCCATTGAGCGGCTTCTTCGATTTGCTGGGAGGCTTTTTCCTTCATCTGGGGATATTTTCCCTTGCCGATTGTGAATAAAATGTTCTGCGCAAGCTGCAAATCCATGTCGGGCACGATACCCTTGAAGATTTTCAATGCTCGTTCGATTGTTGAAAGAAGCTCTATATCGTCGTTCACCCAGTCTATATTGGCGGATTCGAAAGTTTCCATAAGGCTGTTAATCTTCGTGGAAGCTTCGAAACGCAGTGTTTCTATATCCAATTGAAGAGATAATCTGCCGGCCTCGTCGGTCAGTTCTTTGAGCCTGTCGATATTCGTGTCTTCGTCCCGTATCTCCCTTATCAAATCCTGGTTTATAATGAATTCAGCGGGAGCGGCCAGTACCTTCGGCAGTGCCATATTCATATTCCTGAGCATGAGCATTATCGAGTAGTTGTCCTCGTAAATGTGTCGGAATGAAGTTTCCGCGTTTTCCCATGTGCTCTTCAGCAGGTCATAAACAAGTCTTCGCTGCTCGTCTTTGAAAAGATGCCAGATTGTATAACTATGCCGGCTGAATTTCATATTTATCTGTCGCATGACTTCATTTGTCTGGCCGTTGTATAGTGCTGTTTCCAACTCTCTGCGTATATGCTGAAATTCATCTTCGCTTCTTGGCGATTCGATAGCGGTAAAGAGGTTGTGGGCTCCAAGGTGCAGAGTCGCGAAATCTACGCTGCGTTCTTCGAGAATGATGTTGGACCTGATGGAAATTCTTCCTGTTGCGAGTTTCTGGAAACCTGCTCTTGCGTCTTTGAAGTCACTGATATTTATTGTATAGCAATAAATGTCCTGTTCTTCTTCGAGAGATTCCATGAAAATCGAACTTAACGCGATATGCGCACCGACTCTGTTAAGGTCGATTCGAGCTGGCTCGACAAATTTTTCATAGATTTCTTTTCCATTAGTTGCATCGAGAAGGTTTGCGGGCGCTTTAATTATAATTTGTTTGAATTGGTCGAGCAGGTCTGTCCCAGTGAGTTCATGGTACAACTGCATTGCTCTTGCGGCGTATTGCAGTATCTGCAATGTTTCAATGCCGGTTATGTTATCGAAGAACCAGCCGCAGCTTGTGAACATCAGCATTGACATTCGCTGGGATTCCATCAGTTTTAAGAATTTTATTTTATCAGCTAACTCAAGTTCTTTAGCCTGGTCTGAGCCTGATGGATTCGTGACTTGCTGGATAAAATCATTCACGTTATCTTCTGAGCGGTCGTTTATAACCTGTATATATTCATTTCTGACTTTCCATGGGTCGTTCGAAAATTGCAGCATGCTCTTTTCGTAATTTTCCGCGAGTCTGTCCCTGAGCCAGTCCAGCGAATTTCGAAGAGGTTCTCTCCATTGTTGTTTTCCAGATAATTCTTTATTGCTGGAACAGCCGCAGTTGCTTCTCCATCTCTCTATACCGTGAGCACAACTCCATGAAGTATTTTCGACTATCTGTACTTCGTGAGTAGGGGGATACTTTTCAAGATATTCTGAGTATATCGTGATTTTCGCGAGGTTGTTTGTTTTTATATAATGCAGGCAATACGCCAGTGCCATGTCACCATAGCGGTGATGATGTCCGAAAGATTCGCCATCAGTCGCGATGTGCATAAGCTGCGCTTCATTTTTGTTTTTATTGAAGCCGTCTATTAATTTTTCCGCGAAGTCTTTTCCGTTATGCAGCAGGCCGCCGTAAGCGACACTATTTGCGATTTTCCCATCGTAGAAAAACAAAACTATACTTTTGCCCGAAGGTAAATAGCAAATGTAGGGCATTGTAATATCGAAGTTTTCATTTTTTACATCTTTTACATCTATCCATCTGCCTATGCCGATTTTACGGAATTTCTGCGCCTGGTGCGGTGCAAGAATTGTGAATTTAATTCCGTGCTCGGCTAAAACTTCAAGCGTATCGGTATTCGCCGCTGTTTCAGGTAACCACATACCTTCCGGCTCCCTTTCAAAGCGACTTTTAAAATCCTCTATTCCCCATATAACCTGAGTGTGTTTGTCCCTCGCATTGGCCAGAGGCAGAATCATGTGATTATACACCTGTGCGATAGCTGCTCCGTGACCGGAAAATTTCTGCATGCTAATCTTATCGGCTTCCAAAATCGAATCGTAAACATCCGGCTCGTGTGACTCTAACCATGAAAGCAGTGTCGGGCCGAAATTGAAACTTATATTCGAGTAATTATTTACTATATCGATTATTTTTC